>JAYUWQ010000790.1:0-8266 GCA_043753485.1 bacterium | reverse complement strand
GACTGGATCGCCACAGGCCCGGTCGACCGCTTCTTCCACCTCTGGACCGCCAAGGAAGCCCTCATGAAAGCCACCGGCCGCGGCATGTCCCTTCCTCCCGACAAAATTCATGTCACCATCAAGGATGGCCAACCCGCCACTGTGACCAACCTCGAGACCGGGGAAACGCATCCCGTCACCACCCGCCCCGGCCCCGGCTCCACCATCCTGGCCACGGTCCATCTTCCTACGCCCTGATTCCGATTCCCAGCATCGAGTCTGGGTGGAAATCTCCAAGGGGGTTTCTATTTTTCATTCATCCACTTCCTGAGCCCGGTAGAAGGTGCGCCCCTCATATTTGGACCACGATCGCGCCGGGAAAAACCCATCTGGCCCAGCGACCATCACCGGAAATTTTTGAGATGTGCCGGAATCTTCCCGCTCCCATCGGGTCAGATCCCAGGAAACGAAGGTTCGGTATTTTTTTCCGGGCTCTCCGTGGAACACCAACTCATAAGCCCCGTCCGCCGCCAGACGGATGGCTGTGGGGATTTCCATTCCCGGAGCCACCGCGCTGATGACACATTCCGAATAGGCCACCGCTCCGTCGGCATCCGTCACGCGCAGCTTCGCGGTCAGGCGCTGGCCGGGACTGGCCAGGATGATTTCCTGCACGGCTCCGATGGCGGCATATCCATTCCCATCCAGATCCCATTCATAAGTCAGGTCCGCCGGGGCCTGCTCCAGATCCCGGCTGAAAAACGCCCCATCCAGCCGCATCGGCTGGCCCGCATGGATCTGCCGGTCAGGTCCGGTGCGGGCCTCGGGCGGGGTATTGGCCAGCACGAGCTGGAATGGAATGCGGTAGGCCGGTTCATCCGTGTCATCGCTGTGGAGCAGCACCGTCAGGTCATGGCTTCCGTATTCGGTTGCCCGCAGCGTCAACTCCAGCAGCAGCGAACCCCCAGGCGCAACCGTCACCGGGACGAAGGGCGTGGTAAATGTCAGGGGCCCCGCCGTTTCCGCGGTGACCGCCGACAGCAGCAACGGGTCGGTCCCGGTGTTCTCAATCACAAAGGAGCGCGGCAAGCCTGCCGCCATGGCGGACCGCGTTTTCTTGCCGAGCAGGATCACTGCCCCGCCCTCCCGGCGCGCCGGATTGGTGGCAGAAGTGCCATCATGCACCGCGATCTCCGGACCCGGGGCGCCTGACAGGAAGGTGCGGCGCTCCTCGAAAAATCCCCACGTGGCATTGCCCGCCTGTTTGAAGCTGACCTCAACAAGCCCCGGACCCGTGAAAGAAATGCCCTGCCCCACAATCTCCGCCGGGCCGCTGACCACGCTCAATTCCACGGGCAACCTGCTATTCAACGCCGCCTCCGGCACGGCTAGGGCGGCACCGGCCACCACGGGAAACGGCTGTTCCCGCGCCGCCATGAAGTCGAGGGTTTGCGGGAAAAAAGCTGGGGCGATCCGGCTGAAGGTAGTGCCCCTGACCCATAACGAGCCATCCCGGCTGATCAGGCCCGCTACAGCATATCCTGGATCGATTTTGGCCCATCGGGTCGGTGCGGGGTAGGCGACGGGAGATCCCACACCCTTAAGCCCGCCTGTCATCGGGGCACTCCATAAGGTTCCATCGGAGCGGAGTGCCATGTATGAACTCCGGAGGCATGCCACTGCTGTCCAATCCATTTCCGAGTTCAACTGCATCACCTGACTGCTGTATCTGAACCACAAAGTTCCATCCATCCTGACCCTTACAATGCCGCTCTGACTGATGGAGGCAGTTTTCCACAGGTCGCTATCCACGGGTTCAATGTCCTTAAAGTAAACGTTTGGATAGTAGCACTCTCCATTGGATCGCCTTACGATAGCGTAGTCCTGCCCTGAAATGCTGGCTTCGGCCCAGTCCGTGCGGCTGTCAAACTTTTCGGGCTGCTTGGCCGGACGCCCAACCTCGTCTTCCCAGGCCCAAAGGGTTCCCTCCCTTTTAATGCCTATCCTGCCGATGCGTCCTGCAGCGATTGTGCTCCAATCGTTGTCGGTACCCAGTCGCACCGGATCTCCGGCTTCCCTGTTCGGCTTGGGAATCGATCCCAGAAAGGATTTGTCCCAGATCCAAAGACCGCCGTCCTCCGAAACCGCCAATGGCAAATAGCCACCTCCGGCACTGATGCTCCGCCATCGTGTGCCCGCTGGCGTCCGCAACGGCCCACTGGAGCGGTAGATATTCCACCCCGTGATCCGGGCAGTACGGGAGAGGGCATACCAGTTGCTGGGGTATCCTTCGCCGCCCATCGACACCTGCGTGTAACCACCTTCCTCCGTCACGGAAAAACACACCTGCCCCACCAGCGGGTCCCATGCCGCATCGCCGGACTGACTGGCCTTCAAGGTCACCGGTCCCAACTCCCCCGTCAGCGTCACCACGTTTCCGGACACCGTCGCCGGTCCGGTCGCGACCTCCCAGGTCAGCGGCAACCCGCTTTCCACCGCTTGGGTGGGCAAAAGAATCGCAGGATCGCCCGGCATGCGGATCGGAATCAGGACCTCCGGCATGGCCTGCGGTTGTCCGGCCTGAACACGGCTTGCCATCAAGCCGGCCCCGGAGACGAGGGCGGCCATCGGCAAGATCAGCGGTTGGGGCCACATGAGAGGATGATCTGGAAAATCTAACAGGGTATCCTGGAGAGTCCAGCAGGATCACCCCGCCCTCTGTGATTCCGGCGCGCCACGGCTTCTCCTTTTACCAAACCAGCCATCACCGGTCGCCCCCGGCTCTTCCATGACGGAGCGGAACTCCAGGCCCTTAATCCAGCAGCTCCTTCAACCGGTCCACGGTTTCACGGAGGGAGGCCACTTCCTGTTTCAGGGCGGCGACCTCCTGTTCCATATCCGCTTTCCAATCGGCGGGTGGAGCCACGATGGAAGGAATGGCCGGGGAAGGCAGCGCCGCGGCGGCTTCGTCCACGGGGCCGGACATCAGGTGCGCCACGGTGCGGACCCGGCGGCCGCCGCCAGGGGGAAGGATCGTGACCAAAGGGCCACTCCCATAGTTGACGAGGCGTTGCAGCGCGTCTTCCAGCGCAGCGAGATCGGGGATCAGATGCAGCCGTTCGGTGCGGGTGCGCAGTTCGCCGGGCGTTTGAAAATTCCTCACCAACAACTCGCAGAGGATGTCGGTCATGGCCTGGTCGAGGTTGCCATAGACGGCATCAAAGGCGTGTTTGTATTTGGGCACGCGGGCGCCGGCGAGATGGATCATGACCGCCAGCCGCTTGCGCCGCAGTCCGTCGAGACCCGCCTCGACGGTGGCTTCATCCCACTCGGTGACCGGGTCGCGGTTGCTGCGCTGGTTGCAGGCCACCACCACGGCATTCAAGGACATCGGATAGTAGTCCGGCGTGGTGATCTCTTTTTCGAGCAGGCAGCCCAGCACGCGGGCTTCCACGGGGGTGAGGAGGGAGGGGTCTTCCATGGTATTGTCCGGATCCAACTGCCGCTAAGCGACGGTATTGATCAATTCGCCAATGCCAGCGATGGAGATGCGGATGCGGTCGCCGGACTGGAGGGTGAAGCTGCTGTCGGGAACGATGCCGGTGCCGGTCATGAGCAGGCAGCCATTGGGGAAATCCTCCTCCTTGAACAGCCAGCCCGCGAGTTCGGTGAAGCTGCGTTTCAATTGGTCGAGGGCGGTATGGCCTTCGAAGGCGGTGGCTCCGGCCCGTTCAATGATCAGATCCACCGCGGCGTCGGCCGCTGGCAGGCGGGAACCCATCAGGAGGCAGGGGCCGAGCGCGCAGGAACCGCGATACATCTTGGCCTGCGGCAGGTAGAGGGGGTTTTCCCCTTCGATGTCGCGGGCACTCATGTCATTGCCGATGGTGAACCCGAAAACCTGACCGGCGGCATTGAGCGCGAGGGTGAGTTCCGGCTCCGGCACACTCCAGGTGCTGTCGTGGCGGATGCCGACCAAACCGAGATGGCCCCGCACCCGGGGAGCGGTGGCTTTGAAAAACAACTCCGGACGGTCCGCGGCGTAAACTTTGTCGTAAAAACGGTCGGCCCCGGCGCTCTCGGATTCCTCCATGCGGGCGGCCCGGCTGCAGAGGTAGGTGACGCCCGCGGCCCAGACTTCCTGCGACTCCAACGGCGCCAGCCAGGCCTGGGCGGGATCCGGCAGAGAGATGGAATGAGCGGTGCGCAGCGCCTCCTCCACCAGAATGTCAGGCTCCCGGGAGCGGAAGAGGGCATCGAAGGAAAAGCCATTCAGCGCGAAGGCCTCGTCCCCGCGCACCGCGAGCACGGCATCGGAAGTCCGGAAAAGTTTAATCATAGCGCGGGCATGATGAACCTTTCCTGAGGGTGGCGTCGAGAGGGAAAACAAGGCCGGGATGGATTCCTCCTGACTTTTGATCATGGAACGCCGGGCCGTTCAACGGGCAGGCGAGGCCGGCCGGGCGGCACCAGCACCCGGAATGCCGGTATGCTGGAGCGCCGCCATGACCTGTTTGGCCAGCGCGGTGACGACGGGGACGGCGACGCTGTTGCCGAATTGGCGGTAGGCCTGGGTGTCGCTGACTTCGATTTTGAAGGTGTCGGGGTAGCCCATGAGGCGGGCGCACTCGCGGGGGGTCAGGCGGCGGGGATTGCGGCCTTCGCCCCGGCTGATGAGGATTTCGCTGCCGTCCTTGTGATAGCGGGCGCTCAGGGTGCGGGCCACCCCCGTGCCATCGAAGACGCTGCAGCCGAAACCATTGCCCAGAGCAGCGTGTTTGGCGGCGTAGTCCTGGAGGTATTGCCAGAGCTTGTCCGACAAGGTGTATTTATCAGGAGCGGCCTCCTCCAGAATGCTGGCCAGACGGGGCCCGTTTCCGGGGGGCCGGGGGAACTCGAAGGGCGTGGGATCCCGGAAACCGACGAGGAAGATGCGCTCCCGGTGCTGGGGGAGCCAGGGTTTGGCGTCGATGATTTTGTGGTGGACGGTGTAGCCGAGATCTTCCGTCAGGGTGTTGTAAATGACCTTGAAGGTGTTTCCTTTGTCGTGGCTGGTCAGGTTTTTGACATTTTCCAACACGAAAGCCGCAGGGCGGTGATGGAAGAGCAGGCGGGCGATTTCGAAGAAGAGGTTGCCCTGGCGTTCATCGTCAAAGCCATGGGCTCGTCCGAGGCTGTTTTTCTTGGAAACGCCGGCGAGGCTGAAGGGCTGGCAGGGGAACCCCCCGCAGAGGATGTCGTGGGCAGGCACGTCGGTGTCGGCCACCACGCGCAGGTCGCCGTGCGGGCGCTCGCCGAAGTTGGCGGCATAGGTTTGTTGGGAATATTTATCCCAATCGGAGGAGAAGACACAGCGGGCTCCGGCCTGCTCAAAGGCGAGCCGGAACCCGCCGATGCCGCAGAAAAGATCGATGAAACGCGGCTGGTCACGCCGCCCCCTGACCTGGGAGGGCGGGAAAAGTTCAGGAGTGGCAGGGTCGCGGCGGTGGGCGGGCATGAGGTGGGAGTTTGCCGGGATGATGCCGGACGGCAAGAGGAGTGTGCGCCGCGGGCCCGCGGCCAGCCCCGCGGCCAGCCCCGCGGCCAGCCCCGGAGCGAGCGCCAAGGCAAAGGGCAAGGTTGCCGGAAACCGGGGCTCTGTTCCCGGCTGGGGACAGCCGGGACACTTTCCATGGCCCGGCGGAACGGAAGGGTCAGCCTTGGCATTTGGCCCGGGAGGGACGGCGGAAAGGGTGGATTTCACGCGGCAGGCGGCGGGTTGAGTTTTTGATTGAGTGGACGCCGGGCACTGGCACAATGCCGCATGATTCCAGCCCGCCTCCCCTGCCTTGCCGCCGCTCTGTGTTCCGTGGCCCTCACGGATTCCGCCCCGGCGCGGCTGGGGGAAACGCGGGAGCAATGCACGGTGCGCTACGGTCAGGCCGTCGCAGAAGTGCCGGCCCTGCTGGACTCCGCCACCGGGATGGCCTATCAAAAAGGAGACCTCCGCCTCCGCCTCGAATTTCTGGCTGGCAAGGCGGCGTTCCTGAGCTTCTCCCGCCGTGGGCTGCGGGCGGAGGAGCGCCAGACGCTGCTGGAATTGAATGCGGGGTCCCTGGTGTGGAATCCCCCCGGGGAATTCCTCGGCCGGATGTGCTGGACGGCGGCGGGGAATGCCCAGGAGGAAGCGCGCCATGCCTCTGCCTATCAGGCGGTGGAAACCAGTTATCTCGACCTCGCCTCCGATGCCTGGGCCAAGGCCATGAAGGCCCAGCAGGCGGTGCAGTTCGCCATCAAACCACGGCTGGCCGCTCCGGCGGGCCCGGCCGCGGCGGGGACTCCAGTGCCGGCCGCGCCGGCCGCCACCGGCAAGCTGGAAGGATTCTGAGTTTCCCCCTGCTCCGGACGGGCGGTTGCTTCCGGAAACCTCTTCTGCTGCCTGCCTATGCTCCTGCGTTTTTCCCTGCTGGCCCTGTTGTTGCTGGGCATTTTTGCGTTCCTCTTCCTGCGCCGGGTGATGGGGGCACCTTCCGCCGACAACGACCGTCTGGACGAAGTCCGCCGCCGGGTGGCCCGTCCCTTGAATGAGGAACTGAAGCGGGCTCATCTCAAAGCCGGCGCTCCGGTGTTCATCCGCATCTTCAAGGAGGAACGCGAACTGGAATTGTGGATGCGCGATGAGATGGGCGGGCGTTATACCCTGTTCAAAAAATGGCCCATTGCCGCCGACGGGGGAGCGGGCCTGGGACCCAAATTGAAGACCGGCGACCAAAAGGCCCCGGAAGGATTCTATCATGTGGCGGCACGGCAATTGAATCCTTCCTCAAAATTCCACCTCGCGTTCAATCTGGGCTATCCCAATGCCTATGATGAGGCGCATGGACGGACCGGGTCGGCCCTGATGGTGCACGGCAGCAATGTCTCAATTGGTTGTTATGCCATGACGGATCCGGTGATCGAGGTGATCTACCTGCTGGTGGATGCCGCCCTGCGCGGGAAACGTCAGGATGAAGTGTCGGTGCATTGTTTTCCCTTCCGCATGACGGAGGCGCGGCTGGCCCAGGCGGAAGCGGAAAGCCTGGAGTGGGCCGGCTTCTGGCGGAATCTGAAGCAGGGCTACGACCTGTTCGAGCAGACCAAGGTGCCACCACTGGTGGGGCAGAAGGATGGCAAGTATGTCTTCCGGCGGCGCGATCCGTGAGGGAAGGAACCCACGGACTTCACGGAGAACACGGATGTTATGGAAACGGTGAAGGCGGTCATTTTTGATGTCTATCACACGCTGCTGGCGGTGGCGGAGGGACCGGTGGCGGCTGAAGACCGGTGGCTGGAGCTGTGGAGGAAATCTGTTGGCACGCCCCCAGGAATGCTCCTCGCGGAATACGATGAGGCCTGCCGGACCGCGGTCGCGCAGGATCATGCCCCCCGGAAGTCCGCGGGCGACCGGTGGCCGGAAGTGGACTGGCGGAAGGTGGCTTGCCGGGCGGCGGGCGGACTGTCCGGGCTGGCTCCCGGAGCGCTGGATGATTTTCTGTTCCGCCATGCACAGTTGCAACGGACCACGCAGGCCATGCCCGGGGTGCTGCCGTTTCTCGCCAGCCTCAGGCAACAGAAAATCCTGACCGGAATCGCCTCGAATGCCCAGCGCTACACGTTTGATGAGTTGGCGGCGGTGGGACTTTCAGTGGATCAGTTTGAACCCGATCTGTGTTTCTGGTCCTTTGAACAGGGCTTCAGCAAACCGGACCCCGCAGTTTTTTCCTGGCTGACAGCACGGCTGGCGGCGCGGGGGATTCTGCCGGAGGAAACCCTGATGATCGGCGACCGGCTGGACAATGATATTGAACCGGCCCGGGCGGCGGGTTGGCAGGTCTGGCATTTTCAGGGCACCTGGCCGGTGCTTTGAACCCTGTGCCTTATCCGCCTGCTTTCGCGACTTGGGCCGCTTCGGGCCCGCGCTCGCGGATCAACATCAGGGAAGCGGCCAGGATCAGCAGGGCCGCCCCGCCGGCCGTCGGCCCCACCCCGAAATGGGCCGCACAATAAAAAGCCGCAAAGGGCGCCACGAGACCGCGGGCTCCGGTGAGGAAAGTGTGTACCGCCATGTAGTCGGTGACGCGTTCCGGCGGGGCGACCTTGGTGACCCACAGGCTCCACGCGAGGTCAGCCCCGGCATTGGCGACCCCGAATAACAAAGCCCCGGCCCATAGGCCCGCCGACCCGCCGCCGGTGAAAAAGGAGAGGATTCCGAGCATGAAACCGGTGTTGAGCAGGATGCGCAGGGTGAAGAAATTCATCCGGTCAAACA
>JAYUWQ010000789.1:0-8269 GCA_043753485.1 bacterium | reverse complement strand
GAAGACTGTCTTCGAGGCAGCGCAGTCTTAGGGACAGACCGGGAATGCTTCAAATAGTCTCAGGTAGCTTTTCCGTCACAGGTGGCAGCCGGGCCGCTCATCGCCGGCAGTCATGGGCCACAAGTCTGCCCGCAGGCAAACTTTGAAATGTGACGGAAGCGCCACAGGGCTTTCATTGAAAGCCCGGATGGAGCGCCTTATTCCTCAACCTGTCCCCAAACCTTCCGTTTCCTTTTTTATGTTCCCACGCTTCTCCTCAAGAATTCCGTTGCTGATTTGTATGCTAGGTATGCAGTCCGTCAGCCAGGCCCAGGTCACTTATACGGCGGGCGATATCCTCGTCGGCTTCCAGGCCACCGGCGGGACCGGGGCTGGCAATAACTACGTTTACAATCTCGGGCAGGGACCTTCCTTCCGTTCGGCGGCGGCGGCGGTGAATGCCGGGACCATCGGGGCGGATCTGGCCGCGGTCTACGGGACCAACTGGTTCACCCGGACGGATCTGCTTTGGACTATCGCCGGGGTCAGGACCAATGCGACCTTTGGGGCAGAATCCACCTCGGTGGTCAATGGCGATCCAGCCCGGACCCTCTACATCAGCAAAGGGGCCTCAGGATTGGGGACATCGACCCCGAATTCCACCATTGCCAGCGCGACCGTAGGCACGGGGGCCACCCGGATGATCGATGTGCAAAACGGATTCCGCACTACCAACGGCACCTTGGAACGCACCCCGACTCCTGGCAGCAACGGCCGGGGCGTGATCCAGGGGACGGGCGACATCAACTCCTGGAGTGCCCGGGTGGACAATACGCCTTTCACCATTTTCACCTCCAATGTGAAGCAGGCCTTTGGCACTGCCGGAATCCTGTCCTATCTGGATCTTTACCGCATTCTTGGACGCAATGATCTTGCCGGAATCGCCGAACCGGCTGGGGTTGGCGTGAGCGTTCTCCAAGGAACCTTCACCATCGATGCTGCCGGGAATATCAAGTTTGAGCCGCCGGCCACCGCGGCCGGATATGACTCCTGGGCAGATTCCTTCGGTCTGGTGGGAGCCGACCGGGTCTTTGACGCCGACTTGGATGGGGACGGACTGGACAACGGGACCGAGTTTGTGGTGGGCGGGCATCCCCGGGTCGGTGCCGACGCGGATAAAATCCCCACTTTGACCGCTGACGCCGGAGTGGCTGAGTTTGTTTTCCGACGGGTCGATGCCTCGGCTTATCTGAGTTCCGTCGCGGAATATGATGCCGATTTGCTGGGCCCATGGACGACCGCCACCAACGGTGCCGGGGGAGTGACAGTCAGTGTGGTCAATGATGGCTTCGCGGTTGGAGTGGACCGCGTCACGGTGCGGATTCCAGTCACGGGTCCGGTGCAATTTGTCAGGTTGCGGGTGGCGCCGTAAGAATTTCCGGCGGGCAATCCGGCACCTTGGGCAAGGGGATGCGAAACCACGAGCATTTTGGTCCGGGCTGCTATTCGGGGAGGAGCGAAACCTCGAATTTTGGGGTCCATTCATCATATTGCTTCCGGCTGGCCCATCCGGCAGGCGTTGGCTCTGAAGAGACGGAAGCATTCCCGCTGGCTGCTGGAGCGGTCATCTGTGGCGACAAAACTTCGCTGGTTCTCGCAAACTGCAGAGGGGCATGATGATCCCCCGGGGCCGAATCTGCTTTTGGTGAGAGGAAGGCAACACCGAGCACAAGACCACCGATCGTGAGGGCAGAGAGCATGCTCAGCCAGGGCGCACTGCGGTGCACTGGATCGGGCCCGGAGGGCGCCACCGGATCCGGAGTGACCGGCCTCCGCTGCCAGCCATGGATACTGAATTCGGACCCTTCCTTTTCCCAGATCGACGCTTCGTCCACCGCAGCCATCGACCGGGTGCAGGTCATGAAGTTTTTCAGGGTATCCGCGTCCTCCAATCGGCGCGTCAACAACTGTTTCCGGCTATTGGGCTTGAGTTGCAGTCCTGTCGGGGAAACTCCTGCCACCCCGACAGAAGTGTGGGCTGGCAGAGGAGGCAGGGAAAGGCCGGGAAATGGGGCATGTTTCGTGAATTCAAGATACAGCCTGAGACCAGCTTCAACAGTTGCCCAGTCGCTTTCGATTTTCCCGAAAGGCGTTTCGCGGGTCGCTCCCAGCATGTCATTGATCCTCTGTGCAATCCGGTGAACCGGAATCTCCATTTCCAGAGTGCTCAGGAGGGATGGATGAGGAGCGGTGGTGGTTCCGGGTAGCCAGGGGGAGCTGTTCTGCGGGCCAGGAATAGGTAGGTTCATTTACGCCACTCAGTGACAGGAGTCGTCAGGGCCTGCAAGTTTCCTTGTGCCACGATATCGGGCATTTTCCCAACTTGATGTGTGACAGATTTGTTTTGACCTGAAAAGCAAGGAGCGGGGGAGATGATTCCACGGGCGGAAACAACAAAAAACCGGACCGTGCGCGGGGCAGGGTCCGGTTTTGGGGAATGGAGTTCCGGGAGGGCGCCTTTTTGCTGAACGCCGCAGGTGGGTCCAGTCGATTTGTTTTCCGCCGGACTGTCGCATCAGCCTGCCTCACCAGCCGCCCGGAGTATGATTTGGATTTGGAGGGCACGTGGACTCCGGCAGGGAACGGCACCGGCGGGGTCATGGTGACGGAGGAGCCCAATGGCTTTGGAGGCGGAGTGGACCGTGTGACGGTGAATATTCCGGCTTCGGGCCCGTCGGCTCAGGCGCGGCTTCGGGTGGTTCCTTGATCCGGAAGTTCCTACAGGATTGACAGGGCGGTGATTGCCCCGGGAGGGTTCACGGGGCGGGAGTTGGAGACTTGGCCCGGACCTGAATCGTGCCGTCTTCGACATCCAGAATGCGGTCGAAAACATCGAGCGTGCGGTGGTCATGGGTGACGACGAGAACGCCGGCTTTGCGCTCATGGGCGATTTTGGCGAACAATTCCATGACCTGCCTTCCGAGGGCGCTGTCCAGCGCGGCGGTGGGCTCATCCGCGAGGATGAGGCGGGGATTATTGGCCAGGGCGCGGGCCACGGCGACGCGTTGCTGTTCACCACCGGAGAGGGCCACCGGCAGGTTGTGGGCGCGGGGTCCGATGCTGAGATAGTCGAGCAGTTCCATGGCCCGCCGGCGGGCCGCTGCGGGGGCGGTGTCGTTGACTTCGAGGGCGATCTGCACGTTTTCCAAGGCGGTGAGGAAGGGGATGAGGTTGGCTTTTTGAAACACAAAACCGAGGTTTTGCCGGCGGAAGGCCCGCAGATCCACCAGCGCCCTGGGACCATCCATCACCGGCTGGCCCCCGATGGAGATCAGCCCCGAGGTCGGCGGATTGATCAGTGCCATAGCAGTGAGGATGGTGGATTTCCCCGATCCGCTGGGGCCGAACATGCCGACGATTTCCCCCGGGGCGATGCTCAGGGAGGCATCGCGGATCGCCACGACCTCGGTGTGGCCGCTGCCATAGACCTTGCGAAGGTGGGTGACCTCGACCGCCGGTGCCTCGATGTCAGGAGAAGGACTCATGCGGAGAGGACGGTGTTGGGCTCCACGCGCATGGCCTTCCAGATGCCGAGCATGCTGGCGAGGGTGGAAATGACGACGACGATGAGGGCGAGGCTGATGAGATCCTCGTTCTCAATCAGCACGAGGCGCGGGAAGTTGGGAAAGGCATACTGGCCGATCCACCAGGCAAGTCCGTAACCAAAGGCACCCATCAGCAAGGCCTGCTGGAGGATAAGTCCACCGATGACGCCGTTGCGTGCACCAATGAGTTTGAGCAGGGCAATGTCGCGGATCTTGTCGAGTGTCAGGGTGTAAATGATGAGCGCGATGATGATGGTGGAGATGATGATGAGCAGCACCCGGAAAAGGCCGAGTTGCCGCTTCGCCTTGTCCACCATCCCGGAGAGCAAAAGCTCCTTCATTTCCTGCGTGGAATGGACCGTGATATCCGGCCAGGTGCCCAGCGTGCGGCGGACCACGGCTTCATCGGCACCGGGCCGAAGCGTGACGAGGACGGCGCTGACCTGCGGCGCAGCCAAGGCGGGGATGCCGGTGGAAATTCCTTCCGCGCGGTCGAGCAGCAGCGGCTGAAGTCTGCCAAGGTCCATGCTTTCCACCCTGGCACGACGCGCCGCGCGTTCCAGCCGCACGGCTTCACCGGGCTGGTCAAACTGGATGGCCATGGCATCACTCACCGTGAAAAAAGTGAGCCCGTCGCCGCTGGAGCCGACCATGCCACTTGTCAGGCCGACGACTTCATACACGTCCTTGCCCAAACGCAGGCGGCTGCCCAGCGGTAGCTTCAATGACTGGTCCGCGATCAGTTCATAATGCGCCTGCCGCAGCGCACGACCCGCGGTGAGCGGCACCCAATCGCCACGGTCATCGGGCCATGAGAGCCCCTGCACCACCATGCGCAGCGGCCTGCCGTGGTGTTCGCGCTGAATCGTATGTGAGACGAAGCGCCGGGCTTCGGCCACGCCCGGCACCGACCGCACGCGGTCTTCCAAATTGGCGGGAATGCGGGAGACTTCCGCGAACGGTCCGCGGGTGCGGCCCTGTACGATCCACAGGTCCGCGCCCACGCGATCCACCAGCAGCGTGGCCTCGTGAATGAGACCGCGATAAATGCCGCCCATGCCCATCACGATCATGAGCAGCAGCCCGATGCCCACACTGGTGAAGGCAAAGCGCCCCGCATTGTGGCGGATGTCCCGGACGGCGAGGTTCATGGCAGCGAAATGCGTTGTCCTTCCTTGAGCGCAGCTTTTTGGCCATCCGGTGCGCGCACCACCTGATCGCCCGCGCTCAATCCCTGCGTGATGGCGACGTGATCCTTGCCCTGCAAACCGGGGGTGACCTCCCTCCACTGCGCCTTGCCCCCGGCATTCACAAAAACGCCGGCGCGTCCTGCTTTCCGCACCAGAAAAGACGGTGGCAGTAACACCGCATCGGCCTGCCGTGCCGCCTCGATGAAAACCTCCGCCCGCTGCCCGATGGTCCAGTTCTTTGGCAGCCCGGTGGCCTGCACATCCACAAGGAACTCGCGCGTCTCGCGGTCCATCTCGCGCCCCAGCCGGGACACTTTCCCCGGATAGCTGCGACCGGGCTCCGAGCGATAAACGATGCGCGCGGGCTGGTTTGCCGCGAGCGCTGGCATGGCCGTTTCGTCCACCCAGGCACTGACCCAAAGTTCACTGAGCGAAATCACCTGCATCAGCGAGGCACCGGGCACCAGCACGTCGCCGGGATCACGGTCCCGGCGGATAATCTGCCCCTCGTATGGGCTGTGGATTTCGGTGAAGGCGAGCTGTTCCTTGCGGAAGAGGAGGTTCTTTTCCGCCACCACGATCTGACCTTCAGCCTCACCAATGGTGGCGTGGGAGCGCTTCAGATCCGCCTCAGCGACCCGCAAGGCTTCGGCGGACTTGTCCGCGTCGGATTGAGCCACCGCTTTGGTGGCGACGAGTCCGCTCTGCCGTTTGTAGTCAAGTTGGGCCAGCGCAAGTACCGCCTCCGAACGTGCCAGATCGGCGCGCACCCGTTCGGCGGTCTGCCGCGCTGAGGCCAGGGTGGCTTCGGCGATGGCGACCTGTTGTTTGATTTCGGCATCATCCAGTCTGGCAAGAAGCTGCCCCGCTTTGACCGCGTCGCCTTGATCCACCAGCACCTCGACGAGCCGCTCCTGGATGCGCGCGCTGATGGTCGTCTTCACCCGCGCCTCCAGCGTGCCTGTGCCCATGACTTCAGCGACCAGTTCACCCCGGGCCACCGTGTGTGCGACCACCGGCACCGGCGAGAACTTGAATTTATAAATCACAATCCCGGCCAGCGCGGCGGCGATGAGCCAGGTCAAGAAACTGCGGGTGGAAATTCGTTTCATGGTTCAGGCGGTGATGGCGGGTTCGTGCCACGCGAGGAGTCGCAGGGCATTCAGGACGACTACAATCGTACTGCCTTCGTGCAGGACGACCGCGACGCTCAAGGGGATGACGCCAAACCCCGAGGCGATCAGGAGCAAGGCGATGACACCAAGCGCAATCACAAGATTCTGACGGATGATGCGGGCGCTGGCGCGGCTCAGACCAATGGCAAAGGAGAGTTTCCCGAGATCATCGCCCATGAGCACCACATCGGCGGTTTCCAAAGCGACTGCCGTGCCGCCTGCCCCCATCGCCACTCCGACGGTGGCGGCCGCCAGCGCGGGCGCGTCGTTCACCCCATCGCCGATCATCGCGATGACGCCACGATCCTGCTCCAGTTCACGGACGACTGTCAGCTTGTTTCCTGGCAGCAGTTCCGCGCGAACATCGGTGATGCCGATTTGTTGCGCGACCCGATGGGCCACGGAGGCGTTGTCGCCCGTGAGCATCACCAGCCGCTTGATGCCTTGCGCCCGCAGGCGTTGCATCACTTCTCCGGCCAAGGGACGAGGTTCGTCGGCCACGGCAATGACGCCGATGAATTTGCCGGCGCGCCGGATAATCACCGTGGTTTGGCCTTCGGCTTCGAGTTTGGCAACGGTGGCGGCCAGCGGTTGGCCTTTTTCTGCCGCAGGATCGCCAGCAAATGCACGCATGGCCCCAACCACAACCTCCGTGCCTTCGACCTGTGCCTGGATGCCTTTGCCAGCGAGATTTTCGATCCCGGTGGCCGGGGGGGAGGTGATGTTCCGCTCCCGTGCCGTCTTGACGATGGCCGCCGCCAGCGGGTGACTGGACTGTTCTTCAACGGCAGCGGCAGTGCGCAGGATTTCCTCTTCAGGGGTGCCTGCAAAACCGATGACCTGGGTGACTGCGAAGTGGCCTGTGGTGAGCGTGCCGGTTTTGTCCAGCGCCACGGTGTTCAGTCGTCCGAGGTTCTCCAGATGAATACCACCTTTGATCAAAACACCGCGGCGTGCCGCCTGGGCGATGCCCGCAAGCACGGCAGCGGGTGTGCCAATGGCCAGCGCACAAGGCGAAGCAGCCACGAGCAGCAACATGCCCCGATAGAAGCTCGCGCTCCACGCCCACCCAAACACCAGTGGCAACGTTACAATGACAAGGAGCGTACCTACGAGCACTGCCGGGACGAAGCGGCGCGCGAAGACTTCGGTGAACCGCTGGGTCGGACTTTTTTGTTCCTGCGCTTCAGCGACGAGTTGCATCACCCGGGCGAGCGTGTTGTCGCGGGCCAACCGGGTCATGCGCACGTCGAGCGCGTTGTCCTGATTGATGGTTCCCGCAAACACCTCGTCGCCGGACTTCCGGTTCACCGGCACGCTCTCGCCCGTGATGGCGCTTTGATCGATGCTACTCTCGCCAGCGGTGATGACGCCATCCACCGGCACTCGTTCGCCGGGTTTGACAATTACGACTTCATCCACCACGAGCTGTTCCACCGGCACTTCCTCAAGCCGGTCGCCACGCTTCGTGAAGGCTGTGCGAGGCATGAGTTTTCCGAGCACGCCGACCGCATTGCGTGCACGATCCATCGCATAATGCTCACCCGCATGGCCGAGCGAAAAAAGAAAGAGAAGGAACGCCCCCTCTGCCCACTCGCCGAGCAACGCCGCTCCGGCCGCTGCCGCGATCATCAGCAGGTCGATATCGAACTTGCCCCGGAACAGCGCGGGCAAAGCCGCACGGGCCACATCGTAGCCGCCTGCCAGATAGGACAAAAGGTAGAATCCCAGTGCAACGGGTGCGGGCAGGCCGAAGAACTTCTCCCCGAAGAATCCGACGATCAGCGCCACTCCGGCGACAGCTACCGTCAACGCAGCCCAGCGCTCCTGCATCCAATGCGGAAGAAATGGCGGGGCAAAGCCGTGTTCGTGGTTTTGCTGCGAGGCGCGGGACTCCGATTTTACTGAGGGAGGCTCAACGGGCGGAGTGGCAGCGATCATGACAGTTTGCGCGTGTAGAACAATCCGGGGTTCACTCCCTCATGCCGGGCGTCATCGGTCACGTGAGATGAGATACGCAGATTCTCCCGCACTTGCAGCGGGAAAACGGGGCGGCGCGGGCCCGGCGGCTGACAATGCGGCAGGGCAGCGCGATATTCATGCCCATTTGGGCAGCGAGCACGGCGGCGGCTTGTCTGGGATTGCACGCTTCGAGAACGTGGCACGCGTCCGGCAGATCGAAGCCTTCCGCCGCAAGGGTCTCCTTGAGGTCGTGGATGTGCAGCACGCCATAACCGTGCTGCTGCACCGCAGCCCCGGGATCGGTGACGGCTTTGGCCGGTGTTTTGGCGGTTTCGGTGATATATTGTGGGTTCATGGA
>JAYUWQ010000788.1:0-3207 GCA_043753485.1 bacterium | reverse complement strand
CGCATCCTTCACCCCCGTCGGCCTGCAACAATCGCACGCCCTCGCCGCCCTTGCCTCCTCGAACGCCCTGCTCCGACTCGCTCCTGACGCTGTCGCCCCCGCCGGTTCCGTCCTTCCCGTGGTCCTGTTCTGAACGATCCCTTAAACGGAGCGGAGGGGATCGGCTTCGACCCGGAAATGCTCACGGAGCGTCGATTGCAGGAGGTCCATGGCTCCGGTGAGGCTGGAGTAATTCAAGGCATTTCCACCATCCGGTGGCCCGGGAACCGCCGCCATCACGGTGGCGTAGCGTTGCGCCAGAGGCTTGCGGCGGTTGGTGGCACCCGCGGCGGCCAGCAGGGCCTCGATTCCAGCGACCTGACATCTCACTTCACCGATCCGTCCGGCCGCGCTTGCTGCGGGGATTTCCCCTGCGGCGACCCGTTGGTATTGGCGGCACTCAAATTGCCGGCAGCGGGTGGGGCGGTCGCCGTAAATGGTGCACTGGGAGCCACAGAGGGCGGTGCAGGGTTGGTTGAAAAAACGGCGCTGCTTGAGTTTCAGCCCCCTCGCTGACAGGGCTTTGGCATTGTCGCCCGCTACCAGCCGCACCTGATCAAACAGCACCCCGTTGCAGCAGAGACCGCAGTCCAGACACAGGGCTGCGGCAGCATCGGCAGGGGTTGGTGCAGGAATCACTTCCACAGGCTTAACCTGCGGTGCCGGCGGGGGCAAGCCGGCTCCACCCAGCATCCCCGGCCTTTCGCTTGAGGCCAAATGGCACAAAAAAGCCGCAGCCCCGGAGGGGGCTGCGGCTGATCTTTATAACTGAAGTCCCGCTTACAGGCCGGCGAGGAATGAATCGGCCTCGTCTTCAATGGAATCCAGTCCTTCGTTGCTGGTCGTTTCCCCTGACTCCTTGACGCGCATGTTGCGGTTCAGGAGGAAGCCGGTGCCGGCGGGGATCAGGTGGCCCATGATGACGTTTTCCTTGAAGCCACGCAGCCAGTCCGCCTTGCCCAGCGTGGCGGCATCCGTGAGCACCCGGGTGGTGTCCTGGAAGGACGCGGCCGAGATGAAGGAGTCCGTTTCGAGGGAGGCCTTGGTAATGCCGAGGAGGATGGGTTCCGCCTCGGAAGGCTTTCCGCCCTGCTCGACGATCTTCTCGTTGGCTTCCTCGAACGCGATGCGCTCGACCTGGTCGCCCCAGAGGAACTCGGTATCACCAGGATCGGTGATCTTCACCTTGCGCAACATCTGGCGGATGATGATCTCGATGTGCTTGTCGTTGATTTCAACGCCCTGCAGACGGTAGACTTCCTGAACTTCGTTGACCAAATGCTCCTGGAGCATCTGCGGGCCAAGGATGTCGAGGATCTCGTGCGGCACCACCGGACCTTCGGTGAGCTGATCACCTTTCTTCACGCGGTCACCTTCGAAGGCGATGATGTGTTTGCTGCGGGGAACGAGGTGTTCTTCCTCATCACCGGAATCCTCATCTCGGACGATAACCTTGCGTTTGCCACGAACCATGCCGCCAATGGAGACGACCCCGTCAATCTTGGCGATTTCGCAGTGATCCTTCGGTTTGCGGGCTTCGAAGAGCTCGGCCACCCGGGGAAGACCCCCGGTGATGTCCTTCGCCTTGCTGACCTTGCGGGGAGTTTTGGCGAGGGTGGTGCCGGCAGGGATTTTGTCGCCCTTCTTGACGGAAAGGAACGCGCCGGCGGGAATGGAATAGCTGGCGAGGACTTCCTTGGTCTTCGGATCCACGATAACAACCTGCGGGTGCAAATCTTCTTTGTGTTCGAGGACGATGGCGCCTTCGCTGCCTTTTTCCCCGCCTTTTCCAAGGGTGATCCCTTGGATCATGTCCCGGAAGTCCACCATGCCTTCGCGCTCGGTGATGACGGGCACGGAGTGTGGTTCCCAGGTAACAAGCGTTTCGCCCTTCTTGATGGTGCTGCCCTCGGCTTTGTAGATGACGGCTCCGACCACCAGCTTGTGGCCTTCCAGCTCCAGACCGGCATCATCATGCACGGACACGGTGCCGTTTTTGGTGAGGACGATGTGGTTTCCGTCCGTGCTGAGCACGGCGCGGACATCATTGTAGTGGACGGTACCGGTGTTCTTGACCTTGACGATCGGCTGCTTGAAGCTCGTCCCGGCAACCCCACCGACGTGGAAGGTACGCATCGTGAGCTGGGTGCCGGGTTCGCCAATCGACTGGGCGGCGACGATGCCGACGGCCTCGCCAATCTTGACCTCGAAACCAGTCCCGAGGTGCAAGCCATAACAGAGGACGCAGCAGCCGCGTTTGCTTTCGCAAGTGAGGACGGAGCGGATCTTGAGCTGTTCAACCCCGATCTTCATCAGAGAGTCAGCTTGTTTCTCGGTGATGATGTCGTTGGCCCTGACGATGTTTTCCTTGGTGACAGGATCTTTGATGGTCTCGCAGGAAGCGCGTCCATAAATGCGGGTCTTGAGGTCGACGACTTCTTCATCCCCTTCGTAGAGGGAGGCAACAGTGATGCCGTTGGTGGTGCCGCAGTCGTGTTCGAAGACAATGACGTCCTGGGCGACGTCGACCAGCTTGCGGGTCATGTAGCCGGAGTCAGCGGTCTTGAGCGCGGTATCGGACAGACCCTTACGGGCACCGTGGGTGGAGATGAAGTATTCCAGAACCGAAAGACCTTCCCGGAAATTGGCCGTGATCGGACGTTCGATAATCTCGCCGGAAGGCTTGGCCATGAGGCCGCGCATCCCGCCCAGCTGTTTGATCTGCTGTTTGTTACCACGCGCCCCGGAATCGACCATCATGAACAACGGATTGGCGTTCTTTTTGCCTTCGTTGAATTCGAGAGTCCGGAACAGACTCTGCTGGATATGGTCACCCGCCTGGGTCCACAAGTCGATGATCATGTTGTGACGCTCGCGGTCGGTGATGACGCCGCGCTTGTATTGCTTGTCGAGTTCTTCGAGGCGCAGGTAGGCTTTTTCGAGTTCGGCCTTCTTCTCGACCGGGATCACCATGTCTGTGATACCAATGGAACAACCGGACTGGGTCGCGGCCTTGAAGCCGAGTTCCTTGAGTCGGTCGAGGGCATACACCGTTTCCTGGTGGCCGGAGGTCTGCCAACAACGCCAGATGATGTCGGAGAGCTGTTTCTTGCCGACGGTCTTGTTGATGAAGCCCATGGCAACCGGCCAGATTTCGTTGAAGCGGAC
>JAYUWQ010000787.1:0-3209 GCA_043753485.1 bacterium | reverse complement strand
CGCATGCTTCACCCCGGCTCTCCGTTACCCCGCTGATGGCTGTCCTTCGACTTTTTTCCCGTGAACTTCCACCAGAAACGCCGCCGCAGCCCGGTCCTGCAAATCATCTCGATGATCGATATCCTGATCATCCTGCTGATTTTTCTGGTCGTGAATACCACCTTCAAGGAAGCCCAGTCCTCCCTGAATGTCTCCCTGCCCTCCAGCAAGGAGATGGCCTTGGGAGCCCCGGCCGATACCGGCCGACTCAGCCTGGTGGTGACCAAAGACGAAAAAATCTTCCTCGCCGATGTCGAAATGCCGGTCGCCGGCCTTCCGGCCGCTCTCAGCCAAATGAAGGCCACGCGCCCGGACGCCAGACTGGAGTTGAAAGTGGACGAAAAAGCCTCTTTTGGCCTGCTCATCCAGCTCTGGGATGCCCTGACCAAGGCCGGCTTCAAAGTCAACGACGTCCCCGCCCGCGTCTTGCGTGCGGCCAAAGGTACGCCATGATAATTGTTTTATGATCAGAGAAATCGTCCTCTATGGTGACCCCGTCCTCCGGGTAAAATGCCCGCCCCTCACGGAAATCACCCCGGAACTCCATGCCCTTGCTGCCGATATGGTGGAAACCATGGAAGCCGCGGAAGGGGTGGGCCTCGCCGCCCCGCAGATTGGCGAGACCCTGCGCCTCGCGGTCATTGACGTCTCCGGAGCCGAACATCCCTGCACCTTCCTCAAAGTCGACGGTGAAGCCGCCAACCTCGCGGATTACATGCCGCTCAAGTTCACCAACCCCGAACTCAGCATGGGCAAGGCCAAAGCCGTAATGAACGAGGGCTGCCTCAGCTTTCCGGACGTCCGCACCGAGATCCGCCGGGGGGATCTCGTCAAAGCCAAACTCACCCTCCTTGATGGCCGCACCATCCTGCTGGAAACCGATGGCCTGCTCTCGCGCGCCATTCAGCATGAAACGGATCACCTCAACGGGATCCTCTTCATCGACCGCGCCACCCCCGCCGCCAAACTCAGTCTCAAAAAGAAAATCCACAAAATGTGGGAAGAATACGCCGCTGAGTAGTGGCCCCGGGCGGAAGCCGGCCCCTCCATCCACCCCTCCCGGCCAAGGCCGGGTCCCTGAAACCCAATTCAAAAACATGTTCGATCCTGGAGAAAAAGTAGTCTGTGTTGACGACAAATTCCATCCTGAAGTCGCCTATCTCTTCACCGCCCTGCCGGTCAAAGGGACCACTTACACCATCCGCGACTGTGAGATGGGCCGCAACAAATGGGTCAGCGCCCAGAAGGGATGGGACAGCGTGGATATGAAGGTACTTCTCGTGGAACTCACCAATCCACTCGACCCCTCCACCCTCAAAGGCTGTCCCTCGGAGCTGGGTTTCGCCGCCCGCCGCTTTGCGCCCCTTGAGTCCATCACCCATGAGGAGGAAGCTGAAATCGGCGAATTGATTCCAGCGGGCCGCTGACTCGAAGCATCCTGTGGGAACAGGGGCTTACCGACGCCGACGTGTCAGGACCAGGCCAGCCATGGCGCCGATTCCACCGAGGATGAAAACAGAGGGTTCCGGGATCGCCCCGGAAACCGCCACCGGCCCACCGAGGCGGAATTCCATCTGGGGGCTATTGGCGCGTGCCCCGTCACCGGAAAGAGTCATTTCTCCCGTCAGCGTGACCGCGGCAAAGGCTTCTCCGGGCACACTGCTGGCGTAATAGGCGCTGACCGGGGCGTTGCCGGACGAAGTCAGGTCTCCGACCGAGGCCCCGTTAAAAACGAGATTGGATAAACTCATGGTCACTGCCGGCGTGGTGCGGCCTTGAACCATGAGGGAGAAGTCGGTGAAACCTGATCCGATGAATTCGGGATAAACATAGGTGACCGTTTCCGAAAGCCCACCGCTGGTAACATCGCCAGCAATCCCGCTTTTTCCAAAGTCCACACTATAGGTCAAGGTACCCGTGGCCGCGTTCCAAGTGGCTTTGAAGGGGTAATTGTAGCCGTAGGTCCAGACGGGAGTGCCTGTGGGATCAAGGCTGGCCACTGTGGATGCATTTGGCCGATTGTCGAACATGATGATTTCCGCAGTCGTCAAACCGTTCTGGGCCTTGACCGAGATTTCGGTGGTGACTCCCGGATTTGGCACCGCGACGATGACGGCCTGTGCGGTCATGGTCAGTCCTGCGAAGCAACTGAAGAACTGGATGACTTTGGGTAAATGACTCATACGGGTAAACGATCTGGATCGGTCTCTATTATGGAATTTACAGTAATTACTTTAATTTTCAATGATTAAATTTACGCAGTCGTCTCCGATTTTATTCTAATCGGTGGAAAACTGCCCGGGCTTCGGCGACATGGCACTTCCGTCGAACGAATTTCCCAAGCGTCTGCGCTTCCTCTGCTGCCCACCGTCCCATGAAAAAGTTTCCCCTTTTCCGTCTCGTCACGCTCGCCACCGCAGCGCTGCTCTCGGCTGCTGCCGCTGAAGAAACCAATGGCATCGCTGCCGTGGTCAATGGCCGGCCCATCCTGCGGTCCGAGGTGGAGGAGGTGATCAAGGTGCAAGGCATGCAATTGCGGGCCACCATCGGGGACAAAGCGGAACTGGACCGTGAACTGGGGGACCTCCGCAAAAAGGCCCTCGATACCCTGGTGGAACAGGAATTGATCCTGAAAGAGTTTGAGCCCTATGCGGAAAACTTTAAGGTCAAAGTGGATGCCTACGCCGACGAACACATCAAGACGCAATACGTCAAAGAGATGTTCAAAGGGGACCAGGCCAAGTTCGTCAAGGAACTCACCTCCACCGGCTTGAGCTACAAAAAATTCTATGAAAAGCAGCGTACCAACATCATCGTCCAGATGATGCGGGGCCAGAATGTGAAGGATGTCGGCTATGTGACTTCCGACGAGAAAAAAGCCTACCTCAAAGCCCATGGCGAGGACTTCCGGGATGGGGATCAGATCAAACTCTGGTCCATCACGATCCCCAAAGTGACCGAGGAAATCGGCAGCACCCCGAAGTCCCAGCAGGCGCTCGCAAAAGAGATCCGCAGCAAACTGGTGCGCGGCGATGAATTCTCCACCCTGGCCAAAACTTATTCCCAGGACAGCAAGTCCGGGAGCGGGGGCGACTGGGGCCTCATCACCAAGAAAGTTCTGAACGGACGGATGGCAGAGATGGTCTTCAGCCTGCCGGCAAAACAAGTCA
>JAYUWQ010000786.1:0-3212 GCA_043753485.1 bacterium | reverse complement strand
ATGAATTGCTGGTGTGGCACCCGTGACGGGCGTAAATCCGAGTATGGAATCGACCAGCGAAATCACCGAGCTGCCGCGGCGGCAGCAAATCCTCAACGCCTACGAGGCTCACCTCCGCCGAGAAGGGCATCCGCCGGTTTCCGTCTTCCGGTTTGCGGAAGCCCATGCGTTCACGGAACGCGATTTCTACGCGGAGTTTCCCTCGCTGGAAGCAGCGGAGTCCTCGTGGTGGGTGGCGAGGCTGGGCCATGTCATCGAATCCGTCGAAAGCGGCCCCGAGTGGGATTCCTTCAGTGCCCGCCACAGGATGCTGGCCTTCCTTTTCGCCTTTGCCGAAGCGTCTCTCGATTTCCGTTCGCTCCTCCTCGTGCGCCTGCAGGGCCGCAGTGTCCTGACCAATCCGCCGGAGCTGGCCGCGTTGGAAGACCGCTTCCTCGGCTTCGCCAAACGGCTGCTGGAACAGGGTCGCATGCACGGCGAGATCGCCTCGCGCGGACCTCTCAGCCGGTTGTATCCGCAGGCGGCCTACCGGTTATTCCGCAGTGTGATCGTTTTCCACCTGCGCGATGCGAGCCCGCGTTACGAGCGCACCGATGCCTTCATCGAGAAATCCACCACCGTCCTGTTCGACCTTATTGGCAGACAAGTGCTTGATTCCGGGTTCGATCTCCTGCGGTTTCTTTTGCCCAAGTGGACCAACCGGGCTTGACCTGACCTCATGGAGCCCACCCCCGACCCCGGAACCGGCCAGGAAAGCATCCGCAGCACCCCGCTCTCCCGCATGGCTGCCCTCGCAGGGGCCGGCGCCTCCGTGGGGATGAACTATCTGAAATATTATGGCCAGCGCGCGGTATCGAAGGCGCCTGCTGCCGCCGCCCGCGAGGCCTTGGATGAAGCGAATGCCCGCCGCATTTATGAAACCTTCAGCCAACTCAAGGGCGGACCGCTCAAGCTCGCGCAAATGCTCAGCATGGACGATCAACTGCTGCCGGCTGCCTATGCTTCCCAGTTTTCCAAAGCCCAATACTCGGCCCCTCCGCTATCATGGCCGTTGGTCCGCCGCACGATAGAGCGCGAGTTCCGCCAGCCGGTCGAGGCCCTCTACGATCAGTTTACGCCCCAGGCCGCGCACGGGGCATCCATCGGTCAGGTGCACCGCGCTTGGCTGCATGGTCAGGCAGTGGCCGTCAAAGTCCAGTATCCAGGCGTCGCCGAAAGCCTGACCAGCGACCTCCGGGTTGTGAAACCCGTGGCCCTGCAAATGCTCGGACTGCGCGAGTCTGATGTAGCCCATTATTTCAAGGAAGTAGAGGCCCGCCTGCTGGAAGAGACCGATTATGTCATGGAACTGCGCCGGTCGCAGGAACTCGCCGCAGCCTGTTCCAGCCTCGAAAATGTCAGGTTTCCCGCGTTCCATCCCGGCCGCTGCTCGGATCGCGTCCTGACCATGGACTGGATCGAGGGACAGGCGCTCGACCGCTTTGCTGATGGCCCCGCCAGCCAGGCGGAGCGCAATCGCATCGGTCAGGCTCTCTGGGACTTCTACGACCATCAGATGCACCGTTTGCTGCATTTCCATGCCGATCCGCATCCGGGAAACTTCCTTGTCAGGCAAGGCCAGCTTTGGGTGCTCGATTTCGGCTGCACCCGGGCCATCAGCCGGGAATTCCATGACCGTCAATTTGCCCTCCTGGACCCCGCACTCCTGCAGGACCGGGACGCGTTCGCCAGCGCCCTGCGCGGGCTGTCCATTCTCCTGCCTGATGACACCCCGGAAACGACCGTCAAAATCCTGACATTGGCCCGGAAATCCATTGAACTGCTCGCCCGCCCCTTTCAGGCCACGGTGTTCGATTTCTCTGACCCAGCTTTTCTGAAGGCCATCTACGACATGGGTGAAACCAACCGCAAAGACAAATCCCTCCGCTCCCTGCGGGGTGCCCGGGGCCCGGCCGAGTCTGTATATATCAACCGGGCCTATTTTGGCCTGTACAGCCTGCTCCACCGGCTGCGGGCAGAGGTGAGGACTGGATAACGCCCCTCATTGCGCCTCCCTCCGGATATCAATCCAGGCCACCGCCGCTGCTATCGAAAGCCTATCTCCGGAAATTCCTTGGCATTATGGGCCGCTTGCTGCTATTAGCATGAGCCGCCCTCATGTCAGAGAACCCCACCTCTCCTTTCCGTATGCTGCGTTGGGCAGCAGTGGTGTGGTGTTGGGCGGCCGTCCCCGGCCTGTTGACCCCCGGACCGGCCGCCGCTCTGCCTCAGTCCGCGCAGGAATCCACCCCTGACCATCTTACCGCCTCCGGCCTGATCAGCCAGGGGCGGGCGGCCTTTGAGACCTCCGATTTCGAAAAGGCCGAAAAGCTGCTTGACCAGTTGGTGGCCGACTACGGGGAAAATCCCGAAGTGGCCCCTTATGTTGATGAGATCCGGCCCCTCCTCGCCATGTGCAAGGTCAAGCGTGGCGATTTTGAACAGGCCACCACCCTCATCGGCCAGTCCCTCAAGAACCCCAGGCTTCCGGCCAGCGCCCGTGAGGAACTCAGCTTTTGGCAGGGGATCTGCCTCCTGCGCACTGGTGACACCCGCGGAGCCCAGGAAGCGTTCGGGGCTTATTACGCCGATCCGGCCCACGACCGCACCCGCCGCTTCGAGGCCTTTCTGTTATTCGGAACGGGCTACCTTCAATTGGAAGACTACCCCGCTGCGGCTGATTTTTTCGCGGATCAAATCCCCAAGCTTCCTCCGGACCAAAAGGAAGTCGCGGGCCGGGCCCGGGTGCTACTGCTCCACAGCCTGATGGAGGCCGGCCGGCCCGACGAGGCCCTGACGATCGTGCGCGGGTCTTTTGCTGAATTGTCAGGGATGACCCAGGTGGTCTCCTTCCAGCTCCTGACGCTGCAGCTGGGCGCGGAGTTTCTCGAAAACGAAAAGTGGTATCAGGCCATCGCCTGTCTGAACCGTCTCTGGCCCCGCGGACGCCTTCTGGAGCATCAGCACGCCCGTCAGGCCGAGTGGCAGGCCCGCCGTGATCTGCTGAAAAAGGAAGGAGCCCAACGGGAAGCGCTCGTCTTCCAGATCGACGGCATCCTGGCGCGCATCAGCCGTGAACTGGAGCAGTTTGAGAAAATCGAAAGTTACGATGCCGCCCGCCAACTGCGGCTCGCCCAGGCGTTCATGGGCCTGCAGCGCTGGCGCGAGGCCGG
>JAYUWQ010000785.1:0-3213 GCA_043753485.1 bacterium | reverse complement strand
GTGATGCGGAGGTCCGGCTGGAGGCGGAGCTGCTGACGGATGTAGTTGCTGCCGATGAAACCGCAGCCGCCGGTGACGAGATAGTGCTTGGACATGGAAAAGGGGGCGTGAAAAATGGAGGCCGGGACGGGCCAAAGCGGCGGGAGGGACCGGTTTTCTCCCACACCGCGGCGGGGGAGGCAATCGGTTTTCGGCAGATCGACCACCCGGACGGCCGGGGGGGGGGCCGGGTTTTTCCGCAGGTTCAATCCGCAAATCCCGGGGCCAGCACGCCCGCGGCGGCTTTGCGGCTGATTTTTTGATTGGTGGCGTAGGCGGCGGCGGCGCGGGCGGTGCAGGTGGCCGCATCGGACCCGGCCAGCCAGCCGGCGGTGCCTTCGTGGAGGAGCTGGGCGGCCGGATACATCAGTTGACGTGTCAGGATGAGCGGGCGGGCTCCCGTGATTTCCAAATAAGGCCGAAAGTAACTTTGGCTGATGCAGCACAGCGCGATGGCGGTGCGCGGTGCGGCTTTGACGGCCGGGGTGGGCACGGGGACATCCACTTTGAATTCCATCAGGCCATTGTGCCCGATGTAGGCGATCAACCCCGCCGCTCCTCCGGCGTCGCATTCCAGTTCGCCCGCTTTGATCTTCACCGGATGATGCCCGGCGAGCGCCGCAAAATAATCGGCCATGCAGGTCTTGATTTCGCGTCCCCGATAGGCATCGCCAACCAGCAGCGCCCCGCTCGCTTTATGCCGGAACACCAGCCGCTGTAGAATCGGTCCGTCCCCATCCGGATCCAGCCCCGCGGCCGGAGTGGGCAGCTTTTGCCAGGCTTTGCTTTTGGTGAAAACGGAGCGCAGGCCGTCGTCGCAGCCCCAGTAAAGATTGTTGTCAGGATCATCCCCGTTGCCGATTTTGGGCGGCACCGGCGCGATGCCCTGCGAGGCGTTGTCGCAAAGCGCGACGAAGGCGTGGATGACTTTTGGCGGCGATGCTGCAGTTTGGGCCGGAGCGCTGGAAGACAAGACCTGTGCCAGGACAAGGAGCAGAGACCATTTTGAAGGAATGGCAGGCATATTCAGTCGGGGGAATGAAGTTCGTCTGCCCGCAGAAGCACGGACGTCCAAAGAGTTTTCGGAAATCCAGAAATCAGTCGGTTTCCCGCCATGCCTGGAGATTTTGGAGGTCCTGTGCCACGTCGGAATCGGTCAATGGATGCCGGATATGATGCTGGTCAAGGTAGTTGTGCCATTCCGCTTTTTCCATTCCGGCCATGCGGCAGGCGGCTCCACCGGGGAGGATGCCATCGGCGTAGAGCGCTGCGGCCAGCCGCCGCTGGAGTTCCGCCTCCATCCTTGGCGCGGAAGGCGGGCGGGCGGCCACGGCTTCCGGCGGGATGGTCAGGACGAGAGGATCCATACGGGAAGATGCGATGGATTTGCCGGAGATGAAACGCGGGTTCGTTGCGAAGGAGCTTATCAGCTTTTATCAGGGGACTGACTTGTAAAAGAAAGCGAGCGCCATGAATGCGGCGATAATCAGAATGACGACCAGCACTGTCTTGAGGAAACTGGTGCGGTAGCGCAGGTGCGGGGTGGCGGCGATGACCTGCTGGTATTCCGGGGAGAAGACCATTTTGGATTTTGCGGCGAACATCAGGTAGAGGATGTAAGCCGAAATGAGCGTTCCAAGAGGGAAGCCGATCAAGCCAATGATGGAGAGGATAATGGTGGGAATACGGACCCACGGGCGGAGGTTGCGGAGTCCTCCGGCCAGCTTCCATTGCAGGACGATGATGGCGAGGATGAGGAGCGCTCCGCCAATCACGACCGCTAGTTCTGATCCGCCTGCGGCACCCTCCCGCCAAGATAAGACTATGGCCACCATGTAGCTGAGAAAGCCCAGGGAAAGGAGAATGGCTCCGAGGTAATAGAGGCTGCCGATGGATTTAACCGAAGCTTCGTGGGAAAGATGGGCCTGCCGGATTTGTTCCGCTTCGGTATGGTGAACCGGGATGGGCGTGATGACGGATTCCGGGGCGGCGTAGGGGTTGTCCATGGGTAACGGTATGGCGGGCGGTCTCGAAGATTTGTGGTGAGCCACGATAAATGGGGATCCGATGTTTTCCAACTATCGAATTGCAATTTCCCCCTCAAAAAGCCACAAAGCAGTCCATGAAATTCGGTTTGGACGCTGCGGAGGCTTGGTTGGATTCGCTCTCGTCCGTTTGGAAGCGGGTGCTCTTTTTCTGGGGCTTTTTGGTGGTTTCGTCGTTGATCGGTCAAAAAGCCATTGCCGGTCGATTTGATCTGCAGTCGATTCTCTCCCTCGGCGGGGTCACTTATGTCTTCCTCGGGCCTCTTTTTCTCCTATCGCTTTTAGTGGCACCAATCGTTTGGATACGATTTATTCATTTTGAAAAAAGCGGGGTGCTGAGCTTTCTGATTTTAGGAGCTTTGGTGGGATTGAATGCAGGGTTTGAGGAAAAGATTTTTGTCTCTGAGAGAACACTCTGGAGATTGCGCGCCGGAGTATTCGTTGTTGGATGGCTGCTCCTGCTCTGGTGGGCACACCAAAGGAAGCGTAGGAATCAGGCCGATTAAATTGCAGCCAAGTTTTCCAACGGAATATTCCCGTCAGGCCTTCGCGCTTTGCGTCGCCTCGGAGCACCACGAACCGACTTCCAATGGTGTGAAGATCTTGCCGATGATGCGGCGGAGGAGGCCTTTTAGATTTGGGTTTTCGAGGTCCTGGAGGGAGCGGATGGCTTGCTCCTTGTAGCGGTCGAGGAGGTCCTGGGCGTGGTTGAGGGCCTTGTCCCGGTCTCCGGCGAAACGCTCGGTGGTGAGGCAGGCGATGAGGTTCACGGCGGGGCGGTGGGCCGGGGAAGCCAGGGTGGCAGGGTCGACGGTGCCGGCAGGCGCGGGGGCGTCGGCGAGGTGGTCTTCGAGGTCGTCCTTGATTTGATAGGCGATGCCGAGGGCTTCACTGAAGGCTTGGAGGGCGGCTTCGTTTTCATCGAGGGCTCCGGCGTGGGCGGCTCCGAGGAGAAGGGCGACGGAGAAGGCGGGGGCGGTTTTGAGGCGGAAGATTTCCAGGATCTGGCCGCTGGTGAGGGGGCTGGGGTTTTGTTGCCACGCCAGTTCAGCGCCCTGGCCGCGGCAGAGGTCGCGCTGGCCGTGGGAAGCAATGCGGATGAGCGGGGCGATCTGATGGGCGGGCAGGC
>JAYUWQ010000784.1:0-3216 GCA_043753485.1 bacterium | reverse complement strand
TGGCGGAGAGATACTGGGCGAGGGCCAGCACTGGCCAATAGACGATATCCCCGTGGGAATCGCCGGGCCGGATGCCGCGCTCGCGGTCAAAGAACATGAACCACTGGGGCCAGTCACCATCAGTATTCTGCTGGCGGAAAACCCGGCACAGTAAATCCCGGATAGCCTCAAAGCGGCCCAGAGCCAGCAGGAGTTCCACCGGTCCCTGACAAACATCCCGGGTGCCCCACCCGCCGCCGGAGTATTGCTCCAGGCCGCGCGGGGAAAGATAATGCACCAGCGCATTGTGGATGAACCACGGGAAGATCTCCGCCGTGCGGCCGGCCGCAGCCGCGAGGGAACTGGTGCCGGGAGCCTCGATGGTCAGGCCCGCTCCGATGGAATCCCACAAGCCCGCGCCCGGGCCGGTGGTTGATTCCACCAGAACTCCTTCGATCACCAGGCCAGCGGTGCGCGCCGCCGCGGTGACCACACAGAGGAAGGGCTGGTGGCGGGATTGGCCATCGGCGAACAACAGTTCGTCGCCCCCGGCGGCTTCCACCACGGTTCCCGGAGAAGGGGAGAGGCGGAATCCGCCCGCCGGAAAGCGCCGGCCCACATCACTATCCGGAATGGCCCTCACGAAGAGCGACGGGCCCTGATGTTCCCATACTGCCGGCACGGACTGGCTGCCATCGTCTCCATTCAGGGAGATGTGGTGGGAAATCAAAAACCTCACCGGAGGGCCTTCCAATACCGTGAGGGACAAACGCAGCTCATGCCGGTCATCCGGGGCGGCGGAAACCACCTCCAGCAGGCCGCCGCGGTAATGATAGATCCACCGGCAGGAATCGGGGGACATTTCAAAGGCAGAAGGCACATCCAGCAGATGCCAGACGCCGTCGATTTCGGCAAAGACGCGCTGCCCGTGACTGCGGAAGAGGCCGAGGTAGGTATGGCAGGTGGAAAGGAAACGGTTAATGCTGACATGTCCCTGCGTGACCATCGAATGAAATACCCCGTTCATCCAGGCGGTGGACATGAGGGATGATTCGTCGGGTGTCAGGGAGCCTCCGGAACGCAGCAGATGGCCGTGGGGACGGAGCACGGTCAGTTCCTTGGCCTGGAGGACCACATGGCTCCGGTCCCCGGTGAAAAAAGACAGGAGCTGTCCATCCCCATTTTCGGCGTGGCGGGGGGCCTCTCCGAAAAACCGGACGATAGCCGGCGGATCCAGCGGCAGCGCTGCCAGCAGGGGCGCGCTGGAGAACAGCCCCGGAGCAGGCGGGGCGTCCGGGGCAGAAGCCGGCCACGAGGGCGGGGCGGCTTCGGGCAGGGCCAGCGCGGCATCGATTTTCCCCGCGTCGGATGCCGCAGTGGCGGCCGGCTGGTCGGGTTCGAACCAGCCGAAGAAACCACTCCGGGCCTTGCCTCCCGCGGCCAGCACGATGGGCTCATCCTGGAGGGCCACCATGGAATGTTCGTGCTGCAGTCGTTTCTCGGAAAGCCCCTCAGTCAGGCCAGGGGGCGTGCCGCCGGCGCGGGTCGAGAGGCCATGGAACTGGAGGGCATCGGTCGAATAGGAAACCCCGCGTCCCAACGAACCAATCACCATCCATGGGCAGCGTCCGCCCATGGATTGATTTTGCCGCGAAGCCACCGCGTGTCCCCGCAGGAGATGCTGCAGCGGCGTGTGGTCCACATATTGACTCACATAAAACTCATTGAGGCGGATCGCTCCGTAATGCGCCAGCGCGATGTCCTGGGCGTGGATCAGATCACAGGTGATCGCGGAATCCCCCGTATTTTCCAGCTCCACGTGCCAGAACCAGGCGGGCGCGGACTGGGCCAATATCAAACGCAGCCGGAACGTAATATCCCCCCACCTTCCGACGGCAAACAAGCCCCGGTCATCGGTCTGATATGAAGCCGGGCTGCCTGGTCCCAGCAGGGGCACCGTGGCCACGGTGGTGCCCAGGCGGCGCAGGTGGATGTTCGCCAATCCGCCGTCCATTTCGTTGCCCAGGAACAGATTGAGCATGATATCCTTATGATCCATCCGCCGGATGGATCCATTGGCATGGCATTCCAGGCTGAGGCCGGAAGGGCTGGAAATGCGGATGGGAAACGCGGTTGAAGCGGCTGACAGGGCTGGATTCATTCCGGTGGGAGTGGACGGTTGGTGACAGGAAAAGGCATGGCAATCCGGAGCAGCCGGCGAGGCGCCAGACTTTGGCTTGCCCGGCGGTTTGTCCAACAAAATCGGCCGGTCCGGCCCCGTCTTGGACCAAAGTAGAGTGGATGGGGCGGGATGTCCCGGGTAATGAAATAAATCAATCTTGCCCAGGAAACAGGGGAGAAAGCGGCTTCACTGCAGAAGGCCCATCTTCCCATCAATCGCATGATCCCAACCGTCGTCTTCGACACCAAGCCCTACGACCGTGAAGCCCTCCAGCGCGCCGCGGCGGGACGTGAGATTGAATTGCGCTTTCTGGAGTGGCGCCTTTCCGCCGATACCGCCGCGACCGCCCACGGGGCGCAGGCGGTCTGCACGTTTGTCAACGACCGGGTGGACCGGCCGTGTCTCGAAGCCCTCGCCGCGCTCGGCGTCAAACACGTGGCCTTGCGTTGCGCCGGCTTCAACAGCATCGACCTCCCGGCCGCGAAGGAATTCGGTTTCGCGGTGACGCGGGTGCCCGCCTACTCCCCCTATGCGGTCGCCGAACACGCGGTGGCGCTGCTCCTCGCGCTCAACCGCAAGATCCCGCGCGCCAACAACCGGGTGCACGATCTCAATTTTTCGCTGCAGGGGCTGGTCGGCTTCGACCTTCACGGCAAGACCGCCGGGATTATCGGCACTGGAAAAATCGGCCGCATCACGGCGCAGATCCTGCGCGGTTTCGGCATGAGGGTGCTAGCCTACGATCCGTTTCCTTCGCCGGAGTGGGCCATCGAACATGGCGTGCAATACACCGATGCCCGCACCCTGGCGGGCCAATGTGAGGTGATCTCGCTCCATACTCCCCTCACGCCGGAGACCCGTCACATTATCCGCCCGGAAACTCTCGAACTGATGAAGCCAGGGACCATCCTGGTCAACGTCAGCCGCGGCGCCCTTATCGATACCACCGCCCTGATCGAGGCGCTGAAATCAGGCCGGATCGGCGGGGTGGCGCTGGACGTGTATGAAGAGGAGGAAGGGGTGTTTTTCGAAGATCTGTCCGGTCAAATTCTCCA
>JAYUWQ010000783.1:0-3219 GCA_043753485.1 bacterium | reverse complement strand
TCAAACTGCTCCGGGAAGTGCCGACGGAAGGGTGGATCGCCGCCGACAGCCACATCCATACCCTCACCCACAGCGGCCATGGCGATGCCACCCTGACGGAACGCGTCCTGACGATTGCGGGGGAAGGCATCGAGTTGGCGGTCGCCACCGATCACAATCACCACACCGATTTCACGCCTGCGGCGGCCGGCCGGGGACTGCTGGACCGGTTCACCCCTGTGGTGGGGAATGAGGTCACCACCAAACATGGACACTTCAACGCCTTTCCCATCGCCCCCGGTGCTCCGGTGGCGCCCTTCCGTCAGGAATCCTGGGCGAAGCTGCTGCCGGAGATCCGCGCCACGCCGGGGGTCAAGGTGATCACGTTGAATCATCCCCGGGATGTGCACAGCGGCTTTACTCCCTTGGGAGAAGGTCAATTCAATCCGGCCACGGGGGAACACCTGCAGGCAGAGGGCCTGCAGATCGATGCCATGGAAGTGGTCACGTCCGCCGCGATGCAATCCGACATCCATTTGTTATACCGGGATTGGTTTGCCCTGCTGAACCGGGGGCACCGTATCGCTGCGATTGCTTCCAGCGATACTCACGATGTGAACCGCTTCATCCTCGGACAGGGCCGGACCTACGTGGCGGCACGGGATGCCGATCCGGCCCGCCTTGATCTGGATGAAGTGTGGCGAAGTTATCAACAAGGCCGCCTGCTGGTCAGTCTTGGCCTCCTTGTTCAGTTGAAGGTGGAGGATCGGTTTACGGTGGGGGATCTGGCTACCGGACTCCCCGGGACCATCAAAGTCGAGGCCATCGTGCTCGGACCTTCATGGGTCAAAGCCGACCGCGTGGAACTGTATGCCAACGGTCTGCTGATCCGGGAGGCCGCCATCGAAGATGCCAACCGTCCCGGCGAAAAAGCTCGCATGGTCTGGCATCTGCCCAAACCACAGCACGATGTCCATCTGGTGGTCATGGCCACCGGGCCTGGAGTTGTCGAACCCTTCTGGGAGATCCCCCGGCCCTACCAGGCCAGCAGCAAAACGTTCATCCCGCGGGTGATGGGTTCCACCAACCCGATCTGGCTGGATGCCGATAGGAACGGCCGGTTCCAGTCCGCCAACGACTATGCCAGGAGTCTGCTGGCAAAACATGGCGGTGACCCCCTGAAACTTCAGGAGGCCCTGCTCCAGTATGATCAAGCCGTCGCTGTGCAGGTGGTATCGCTGACGGGTCCCCGGCGGAAATAGTTTTCCCGCGCCCTCCGGCTGGTTGAGCACAGCGGTCCGGTGCGGCGGGCAGACATGGGGCTTCATCCATGCTGGGACCATGGACCGTCAGGTGATGGAGTCCACCTGAAGCCGGGCGAGGCCTTGCAGGGCTTTGGCGACGCTCTGCTCCAGCTCACCGGTGGTGCTGATTCTGAGGCAGTGGCCGCGCGGCAGTTCCGTGGGTGGTTGGTAACGTTGGGTGAGGAGCGAGAGGTCTTCGAGCCGGGCGTCCGACACCTCGCCGGGACTGGCCTCGCGGGCGCGGAGCCTTTGTTTGACCGCAGCCTTGCTGGCATGGGCTTCGAGGAAGCACCATGCCACCCCGCGCTTCCCAAAGTTCTTCGCCAGCTTTTCCCGCTGCGTGCGGCGGGAAAAGGTCGCATCGAGGATGACGCTGCCGCCTTGTTTTACATGCGCGGTGGCCGCCGCGAGGAGGCGCTGATAGATCCGGCCGGTCATGGCCTTTGAATAGAGCTGCGGCCGGGCGGAAACCCTGCTGCGTTCATACAGTGGCAGGCCGGCCGCTTCTTTGCGGATCCGGTCGGAGGCAAAAACTTCCCAACCGAGTTCGGCTCCGAGGGCCTGTGCGAGGTTGCTTTTGCCGGAGGCGATGCCGCCCATCACCACCAGCACGAGGGGCTGCGATCCGGCGACGGCATAACGCAGCGCCAGCCGGAAGTAACGCCGCGCCCGCTCCGCACCCGCCCGCCGCTGACGCTCCGGGGCGGCATGGGCCACACTCTGCAGGCTTTCGACTTTGCCCCGCACATAGGCACGGTAACATTTGTAAAAATCCATCAGGCGCAGCATCCCGTCATCATGGAGCGCCCCCGCCATCCGGATGGCGAACTGACGCGCCAGATCGGAGCGCTCATGGTAATCGAGGTCCATGGCGAGAAACGCCGCGTCGTTGGCCACATCCACATAACGGAAGCGGTCATTGAACTCGATGCAGTCGTAAATCTGCAGGGTGCGGGGCGTGAGATGAATATGCTCCAGGTGCAAGTCCCCGTGGCAGTCCAGGATACGGCCCTCCCGGAGTCGCGAGGCAAAGAGCCGGCGATGGCGGGCATAAAACCGGTTGGTATAAAAAGGAAGGGTGGCGGCCGCGGCCGGGGAAAGAGTGTGGCCGATAAACTCCCGGGTCTGGCGGAAATTCTCGTCGGTGCTGATGCGGAGATGGTCAATGCGTCCCCAGTCCCGGATTTCCCTGATGGGTTGCTGGGCCTCATAAAACTCCTTCAGGAATCGGGCAATCCGGTTCAGGTCGCGGGGGCCGACCTCGTTGCGTTTGAGGAGTTGGTCGAGAAAATGGCCGTCAGGAAGCTGACGCATCTGCACGGCGTATTCCACCACGGGGCCTTCCTGGCCGAAGCCATAGTGCCCGCCGTGCTTCGTGATAGGAACGACCCCGAGGTAGGTGCTGGGCGCGAGCCGGCGGTTGAGGGCGACCTCACGTTCGCAAAAATGCAGGCGCTTCGCGGGGGTGGAAAAGTCGAGGAAACCAAAGTTGACGGCCTTCTTCACCTTGTAAACAAAAGGCGGCGCGATGAAGACGAATGAGGCATGGGTCTGCACCAGGCGCACCCGCTTCGGCCGGTGTGGATAAGACTGCGGATCAAGCAGGAAGGGGAGCAGTTGTTCCTGCGCCACCAAAGCCTCGTCGGGGTGATCTTTTGGTTGGGTCGCAGTCATGAGTGGCGCTTTATTTCCAGCGGCTATTTAAAATACTTCCGCTCCTGCGGGGAAGGTTTTTTTGGATGTTTTCAATCCAAACTTACCCTGACCCGGTAGAACCAAATGGACGAGAAGGGCGCACCCAGCGGGACGGTGACCGTGGCTCCACTCCCGATAAAGATCACTGTCTCCGCCCATCCGGCGGGATTGATAAGGTCCAGTGATCGTTCCACACGATAACGGCGTCCTGAAACGGTCGGGAACTTGAGGACGTGGGCAG
>JAYUWQ010000782.1:0-3222 GCA_043753485.1 bacterium | reverse complement strand
GTCTCGGCACCACTGCCGCGTGGAAAAGCATGCCATCCTCCATCCAAGATTCCGACGTCCTAAGCGGTGTGAATCTGGAATCACTCCTCGGGGAAGTGCAGGAGGGCCTGCGCATCAAAATGGAGCAGGGGAAACTGAATACCGGCGGGCTGCCCATCAATCCGCTGCAGGCCTGGGTCGGGGCAGGGTTGGACCAGTTCCGCATGGCCTTTGTCAGCACCACCCTCGAACCGGAGGATGCGTCCATGCACATAGGCCTGACCTATGCGGAAAAGCCGGCCCTGATCAAAATTTATGCGGCCAAAGGTCCGGGCACTCCGCCCGACTTTGTGCCGGCGGATGTGCAGCAGATTTCATGGGGCACCATGGATTGGGGTGCCATGTTTGACAATATCAAGGAATTGGCCACCGCAGTCAGCCCGATGGCGGCCGGCGGCATGGACATGGGCCTGACGGAATTGAAAAAGAAAATCGGAGTGGACCTGAGGGCTGATATCCTCGGTCAGATGGGCGATGATCTGTGGAGTGTTTCCCATACCGATCCGGTGGCCGCCCGGGACCCGGACGCGGAAAAAGAGGAAGATGAGGAAGATGAGGATGAGGAGGATGAGGAGGATGCGGTTCCCCTGGGCCTCTCCGCGCTGGCTCTCACCCAAGGCCAGGCCCAGGTGGTGGGCATCGCCCTGCGCGATGCCAAGGCTTTCAATCTCAGCCTGACAAGCATGATCAATACCCTCGCTCCCGGACAGGCCCTTTTCGAGGACCGCGATTTCATGGGGGTGAAAATCCACCAGATCAAAGGCACCCCGCCGAACATGTCGGTGGCCTGGCTGATCCACCGCGATACCCTGATTTTCAGCGTCGGAAAATCGGAACTGTTGGAAAAAGTGCTGGGGGGAATGGAGAAAAAGCCTGCCAACCCCCTGATCGCGGAACCTCACGTGAAAGCCGCCTTTGCCAAACTGCCGGAAGGCGGGGTTTCTTCCGGCTACCTCAATGCCGGCCAAATGATGGATGTGATCCTCGGAGCCCTGAAGCCTGTCCTTCAAGATCAGATGGAAGGCGAGGCCGCTGAAATCATGAAGGCCCTTCCTGACAAGCTGGATCTTCCCTGGTACGTCGTCACCCGCAACTACCTGGGTGACCAGGCCGCAGACGTCCGGCTCCGCCTTTCCGCCAAACCCTGAGCCGACTGGTTCCCCACCTCCCTCACCATGCGTCTGCCCCTTCCTTGTCTAGCGTTCTGCAGCCTCGTTTCCATTTCCCCCGCCGCGGAAGTAGCGGCTCCCATCCGGCTGGATGGACCGGAGGTGGCCCGGTTGGCATGGGACACCCGCAGCATGGTGGCGGCGGATTTCGATCGCGATGGCAAGCTGGATGTGGCAGTGATCAATAACGAAAATGCCAAACTGGTCCTGCTCTACCAGCGGGTGCCGGGCAGCCCGGCTCTGAGCGCCGACCGCCGTGCAGTTGCCCGCGACCGCTGGGAGCCGCAACTGGAGGACAGCCGTTTCCAAAAAGTCTCTCTCCCCGCCGACCAACGCCACTTTGCCCTCGTGGCCGGAGATTTCGACGGGGATGGCCGGCCGGACGTGGCCCTGACGGGTGCGTCCGATGCCCTCACCGTGCGTTTCCAGGGGGAAGCGGCCGGGTTCAGCAAATCGTGGACCTACCGGAATTTTGAACCCCTCCAGGGCAACCGGTCCCTCCTCGCCGCGGACGTTGATCAGGATGGAAAAGCGGATCTCGCGGTGCTGGCTAAAAACAAGCTGCTGGTTTTCCGGCAGCAACCGGGAGGAGGATTCGGGGAGCCGGTGGTCTACCTGACCACTGAGGAAAAAGCCGGTTATCTGATGGCCGAGGATGTGGATGGGGACAAAGATCTGGATCTGCTCTACCTGGCAGGATCGGGCGAAGGTTCCCTCCGGCTGCGCCAGCAGACTGCTCCCGGCGCTTTCTCTGCCGAGATGTCGCTCGACTACAAAGTGCCCGCCTACGGGGTGACCACCTCGCGCGACGCCACCGGCCAATTGGTGCTGAACCGCGTCAATGCCAAGAGCCGCTTGGTGGAGCGCCATACCCTGGCGATGCAATCCCCCGGCGCGGTGCAGCAGGACAAGCTGCTGCCCACCCTGCACGCCCCGCCGGGCGGGGTGAGCGGAGCGATGCATGCCATGGGGGATTTCAATGGGGACGGCCTGACGGATGTGGCCCAGGCGGATGGCAAGTCGGCTTCGGTTTCCCTCTACCTGCAGCAGCCCGATGGATCATTTGCCGAGCCGCAGACCTATCCCTCGCTTTCTGGCATCAATGGCCTCGCCGCGGTCCAACCGGTGGCCGGCCAGCCGCACCTCGTGGTTGTCACCAGTGCCAGGGAAGGCTTGGGGATCAGCCGGCTTTCCGCCGCAGGACGCTTGGAATTCCCCATTCTCCAGCCGCTTGACGGGGCCCCGGTGCACATCGGCACCGTCCGCTGGCCCGGTGGCATCACCCTGCCGGTGGTGCTCGCGGAAAAGGACAAAACATGGTCCCTGCACTTCCTGACCGCGGCTCCGGAGGGAGCCTGGACCGCTGCCGTGCAGCCCCTGAAATCAGTGAAGCGCGAACCGGCCGGTCTCCGCGCCGGAGATTTGAATGGCGATGGCCGGGATGATCTGGTGATCCTGCTGCCCAAGGACCCTGCCATGATTTTGCTGGCGAAACCCGATGCGCCCGGCTTCGCCGATCCCCTCAAGGGCTTCGCCGATCCCCTCAAGGAAACGCCCATCCTGAAGTCGCAACTCTCTGATCTCACCCCCGAGCGGGTCGCCCTCTTTGATATCAATAACGACCAGCGGGCGGAGATCCTGACGGCTGCCCCCGGCTTTGCGCGCACCCTGCGCCTGACCCCGGAGGGCAATGATCTGGAGATCGTGGACCAATACAATGCCCGCACCGCCAGTGATAAACTAACCGTCCCGGTCCTCGCCGATGTCGATGGTGACGGGTCGCCGGAACTGCTCTTCCAGGAAGCCGGCAGTGCCTTTTGGCAGGTTCTGAAAAAGGACCCGGCCGGGGTCTGGCGCTCCACCACCCGGCTGGAAGCCGACCCGTCCGAGACCGCTGCGGCGTTCGTCCTGCCCTTGGGCAAGGAAGCCCGCCCGCACCTGCTCGCCCTGGGACGGGATCGTTTTTGGACGGCCCCGCTCACTGGCGCGCGGCCTGCGCTCAACCTGACCTCCA
>JAYUWQ010000781.1:0-3224 GCA_043753485.1 bacterium | reverse complement strand
TCATGGCCGCTGATAGATGTAAAAGGTTTGACCGGGGCGGTAACGTCCCCCGGTATCCAATCCGGAGCCATTGGAGCCTCCCCAGATGATCATTTCCGACCCGCTCCACACCATGTTCGGATTCACCCGTGCCGCAGGCACCCCTGTGTTGGTCATCGCGGTCCAGGAGTTATTGGCGGGATCGTAGCGGCCTCCGGTGCTTTCATAGACGAAGCTGGAGGCACTGGAACTCCCTCCCCATACAATCATTTCATTGCCGGTCCAAACCGCCGCATGCTGGATCCGGGAAGTGGGGCTGCCCGCCGTGGCCATCGCCGCCCAGGTATTGGAAGACCTCGTATAAACCACCCCGGCGCCTACTGGAACCGTGGCTCCCAGGAGCGTCCCTCCCCAGACCACCATGGTCCGGCCCGTCCAGACGGCGGTGTGCGAGAAGCGGGCGCCGGAAGCGACTGCTCCTATCGTCCACGTGCCACCGGCAGAAGGATTGAAAATCCGGCAATCCCCGTAGGTCCCGCCAATCGCAGTATTTTGTCCCCCATGGATGATCATTTCGCTACCGGTCCAGACAGCGGTGTGAAGCTGCCGGGCGGGGGGCGGGTTGGCGGCGGTGAAGGCGGTCCACTTGCCGCCGGTGCCGATGGAGGGATTGTAGCTGGCACCATCCCCGAGGACGGTGCTGCCATTATTGCCACCCCAGATCAGCATCTCGGTGCCGGTCCAGACGGCGGTGGAATTGAAACGGCCTTCCGGGGCAGCATCCAGACTCATGGTAGTCCAGGTATCGGTGGCTGGATGATAACGGCCCCCACTTGAAATGGGGGGAGCCGGACTGACATTTCTTCCGCCCCACACTATCATTTCGGTTCCCGTCCAGACCGCCAAAGGATTTTCGCGGCCGGCGGGCTGGCCAACCACACTCATGGCCTTCCAGACGTTGGTGGTGGGATTGTAGCGCCACCCGGAGGGGCCATCCCCCCAGATGAGCATCTCCGAACCGGTCCAGACGGCGGCCGCCCGGTCCCTCGCCGTGCCGCCGATGATACTGGTCCAGAAATCCCCAGAGTTCAGACTCCCCACTGAAAAATAACCGGCGGCAAGCAATTCCGGGGCGTTGGGCTGGACGGAAACCAGCGCCGCGCCGGACGGCACGGTCCCCTGCCCGGCGGCGGCGAGGCTTTGAGTGACGGCGTTGGGTGCCAGAGCCACACTGGTCACCGCCCCCGCGGCCAGTTTGCTGGAAGTGACGGCGCCCTCGGCCAGTTTGGCGGCGGTGACCGCCCCATCCTTCACCTCATCCGCCATCAGCGCATAACCGACGGCCGCAACCCGTTGATCCGGGGCCAATTGCTGCCAGCCATTCACATTGTCGCTGAACCAGACCCGCAGGCGGACTTCGCTCTGGCTGAACACGCCCGGCGTCAGCGCCGTCATATTGGGCAGGGTGGCATCGCCCAGCAGCACGCTGTAGAGACCGCCGGAAACGCTGAGCGCCACCGCCGCCGCCGGCTGACCGCCATTGCTGCTGGTGCCGTCATTGCTCCAGTAGGTGGTACTGCCGGCTCCACTCACCAGCGCAAATTTGAATTGGCCCGTTCCGGAGAAATCGGCTCCGCTTACTTTGACCCGCCCCTGATAGTTGAGCAGTTGCGGCACCTGGGCGACCAAGAGAGGGGCCAAAGCAACCATCACCAAGGCGGTGGGAACAAATAAGGAAAAACGCATGATCGGAGGGGGAGAAACTGGGGGGAAAGCCCTGACGGCAGAGGGTTTTAAGGATACCGCGATGAGAAAATCATGAATTTCGGGGAGACGGGCTATTTTCTGAGCTTCCTAGCCCGCAGCAGCCGACGGAAATTGCACTTGGCTTACCGTGCCCGGGCCTGCCAGCGTCCAAAGAGCCCCTTGGTCCAAGCCCCGGCCACGAGCCGGGCTTTGCGGAGATTGGAGAGCCGGTAACGCTGGTCAAACACGTGGTAGCCGTCCGCTTCCAACAGATCCAGGGTTTCACTGTAGATCCGCCGCATGGCCTCCGCCGCGAGCAGCGGACGACGGTCGCGCTTCGTCAGGGAAGCCCGCGCGAGGTGATAATAATCCCAGGCCCGGGCCACTTGTTGACGCATCAGCAGGACAAAGGCATCGTTATGCTGCATCGCCGCCAAGTCAGCCACGCTGTAGCCAGCGGCCGCCATTTCATCCAGGGGCAGGTAAATGCGCTGCCCGTTTTCCCAGTCGGCCCGCACGTCGCGCAGGATATTCGTTATTTGCAGGGCGTAACCGAGGTTGATCGCATAATCCCGGCTCTTTTCGTCCCGGCAGCCAAAAATCCGGATGCTCACCAGTCCCACGCAACCGGCCACGCGGTAACAGTAGAGCTTCAGTTCTTCCCAGGAAGCATAGCGGCGCGGCTCGATGTCCATGGCTACCCCATCAATGATCGAAAGCATTTCCTCCGCAGGGATGGAGTAGCGCTGGCGCAATTCCAGGAGATCCCGCTCAAAAGGCTCCATTTCACTGGCCTCCCCGCGCACCACGGAGCGCCATCGGTCCAGCGCTTCCAACCGCTGCGGAGTGGTCCAGCCTTCGTCATCGGCGATGTCATCCACCACCCGGCAGAAGGCATAAAAAATATACATGTCGTTCCGGCGCCGCTTCGGCAGGCACGCCAGGGCGAAAGCAAGGTTCGACCGGCTGCGCTTCACGATATCGTGCGCGGTTTTGCCGGAAGGGGTCGTCGTCATGAAGGGTTGGCTTTGCGGGATCGCCGCGGGCGGGCGGGTGGCGGCACGCCCGCAAGGCGTAGAGCCACCCATGCGCCGAGTGCCATGACCGTCAACCCGATTTGGCCAAGGGCAAAGACCGCTGCCAGTCCAATCTGCAGCGGACGCGGGGCTTCTGTTGCCATCTGTCCCAAACCCTGCCCCGCCCAGTACCATGGAAAAAAGATCATGCCCGCCACCATCATCCAAGCCAGGGGTTGCCAGCCCTTGACCGTCCAAAAATCCACAGCCCGCTGCCATCCATCCCTCCCCTCCGCCGTCTGCCGGACGTGGAGAAAAACCAGCGGCGCAAAACAAAATCCCAAGCCAGCCACCACCACTCCCCATTTTAGATAACCGATTGCTTCCAGTGGCAGCCAACGGCTGAACCACCAACCGAGGCCATGCGCCAGCCCCCACGGCCACAACCGGGCGCCGTGAGCCGCGGCCGATTCCTGCCAGCGT
>JAYUWQ010000780.1:0-3224 GCA_043753485.1 bacterium | reverse complement strand
AAGTGGTGATGGGCCGTGGTTTCTGGGCCAAGGACACTGCGGAACCGATCGAAATTGCCTGGCCGGCGCCCCACCCTCACGGGGCGTTCATCAGCACCGCCTATCATGGGGGACTGATTGGCCTGGGGCTGCTGGGCCTGCTGGTCTGGGCCGGTGCGCGCCGCAGCCTCTGGCTGGCCCAACGCGGCATTGATGTCCGTTGGCTCGCTTTCCTCGGTGCCGGCGGCGCTTCCCTTTGCCTGGATGGCCACAGCCTCGCCCTCTTCCAGACGGTGCCCCTCTTTGAACCCCTGCTCTTCTGGTTGCCGCTGATTGCCGGAGCCTCCCTCGCGGCCAAGGTGATGGAGGACACCCCGGCCGAAACCTTCACCGAAGAGGCCATTTAAAAGGGCATTACGGAGAAGGAAGGCCCCTCGTCTTCCAGAATTTTCCGCGAATGTGCTAATATTCCGACGCGTCCGTCGGCCGGCTCAGCGGGGCATTGATCGGTTGGGGCAAGGGCCCCATCCCGGCATCGCCCTGGGCGGCCTGATCCCGGATTCCCTTCGCCACCGCCCGGGCCAGCCGTTGCCGGTATCCTGGATCGGCAATGAGACGGCTCTCCGCGGCATGGCTCATGTAACCACCTTCCACCAGGACACAGGGGATTTGCGGATTCCGGGTCAGGCGGATCCGGCGGCGCACCAATCCTCCGTTGTTTTGCTCAGCCGGCACCACGGCCGCGAGTTCCCGTTGGATGCGTTTGGCCAGACTGTAGCTGTCCATCCGCCAATAAAACGTCTCCGTGCCCCGGGTGTTGGCTCCCCCGTGATTATAGTGCATGGACACCAGAATTGCATCCGGATACCCGTTCGCCCGCCGCACCCGTTCATCCAGCGCGATAAATTCATCCCCATCGCGCATCAGCACCACGCGGAATTGCCCGCCCAGTTCCTGACGGAGCCGCCGCACCGTATCCATGGCCGCATCCTTCTCCATCTGGCCGGTCCACCGGCTTTTCGCCCCGCTGTCGTGCCCGCCGTGCCCCGCGTCCACAATCACCGTCCGGAACCCCTTGGGCCCGGGCCGGTGGCCGTATTCACTGCGCCCGACTCCGGGAGCGGCACAGGAAACCAGGAACAACCCCGCCGCAGCGGTCAGACAAAGACGGAAGACATTCATTCGGCCGGAAACTGGCACGACCGCCGGAAATGACAAAGGCCAATGCCTCCCGTCCTTCGCGCTTTCATCATTGCTCTTTCATCCCTTGACCCGCCCGCGGTCACGTCCCGTGATTTGCCATTTGTCATTTGGCAATTCCCGGCCACCACTCCTCCATGCGCTGGCCTGAAGAACGTGTTTTAGTCATTCCCCGGTCCCTTTTCGACTCCCTCGGAGCCTTCGAGGGCCTCACCCCGGACGTGGACCGGTATCTTTCCACAATCTTGGATCCGGAACAGAATTCCTTCCTCGCCCGCGATCTCGCCGAGGACGATCCGGGTTTCAAACAGATCATCGCCTACGCCATTTTTCACTGCAACGGACGCTTCCTGCATTACGTCAGGGGCAGCAAAACCGGCGAGCAGCGCCTCGCCTCCAAGGGCTCCCTCGGCATCGGCGGGCATATCAATTCCGACGATGCCGTGCAGGCCTCCCTGGAACGCGATACCTACCTCACCGGCGTGGACCGTGAGATCAATGAGGAGCTGCTGCTGAACACCCCCTACCGGCAGAAACTGGTCGCCCTGATCAATGATGATTCCAGCGACGTCGGCCGCGTCCACCTCGGTGTGGTGCATCTTTTTGATCTCGACTCGGAAGCGGTGGAGGCCAACGAAGCCCCCATCACCGGGCTTGAATTCCTCGACCTCGAAACCCTCCAGGCGCGCCGCGATCAGTTGGAAACCTGGAGTCAGATCTGCCTCGACCACCTGCCCTCCCTGATCCGCTAGCCGGAAAACCGTCCCTCCGGGTTGCATTCCCGTCAGGGAAGACTATCCCGAAGCTTGCTTTTTTATGGCGGTGGCGACCCAGTGGAACTTGCGCCCGGTGCAGACGGATTGTCTGGCATCGCTGGATGGGTGCGGCAAATCCCCGCTGGTCCGCCGCCTGCTCGCTCAACGCGGCATCAATGGCGGTGAGGAAGCCGAGCGGTTCCTCAATCCCAAACTGAAGGAACTCGGCGACCCTTTTGCCCTGCCTGACATGGAGGCGGCCGTGGCGCGCCTGCTGCAGGCCGTGGAGGCCGGGGAGGCCGTGGTGCTCTTTGGCGACTACGACGTGGATGGCGTGACCAGCCTCACCTTGCTGCACACGCTCCTCCAGGCGTATGACCTGACCGCCCGTTGTTTCCTGCCCCTCCGCATGGAGGAAGGTTATGGCCTCTCCCGGGAGGGCCTCCTGCGCTGCCTCGCGGAAGGGCCGGTTTCCCTGCTCATCGCGGTGGACTGCGGCACCACCGCGAAGGACGAAACGGCCTGGCTGAAGTCCCAGGGCATCGACGTGATTATCCTGGATCACCACGAGCCCGACCCGGCCCGTCTTCCCGAAGTGGTTGCGCTGGTGAATCCCAAGTGCGGCACCGGCTGGCATTATCTCTGCAGCGCCGGGGTCGTTTTCAAAGTCGCCCACGCCATGCTGAAAAAGCGTCAGGTGCCCGACTTTGATCTCAAGTCCGAACTGGATCTCGTAGCCCTCGCCACCGTGGCTGATATCATGCCCCTCGTGGAGGAAAACCGGCTCATGGTCCGTCAGGGCCTGAACCGCCTCGGCACCACCCGCCGCACCGGCCTGCGGGCGCTGATCGAAGTCGCGGGGGTCACCGAACCCTATACCAGCATGGACCTCGGCTTCCGCCTAGGACCCCGCCTCAATGCCGCCGGCCGGCTCGACACCGCCCATGCCGCACTGGATCTGCTGCTTTGCGAAGACGCCTGCGAAGCCGCGGAAATCGCCCGCGATCTCGATATCCAAAACCGCGAACGCCAAACGCTGGAACAACAAATCCAGGCTGAAGCCGCCGCCCAGGCCCTGCAGTGGATGACTGCTGAAACGCCGCCGCAAAGCCTTGTCATCGCCTCGCGAGGCTGGCATCCCGGCGTGGTCGGCATCGTGGCCGCCCGCCTGATGCGCCAGTTTTACCGGCCGGTTTTTGTGATCGCGGTGGACGGGGACGGTCAGGGCAAGGGCAGCGGCCGCAGTGTGCCAGGCGTTTCCCTCGTGGCGGCGCTCGATGCCTGCCGTCC
>JAYUWQ010000779.1:0-3236 GCA_043753485.1 bacterium | reverse complement strand
CCTATGTTTCCGGCACCGGCAATCAGCACCAGCCCGCCTATTTAGTCATTCACGATCCACGCGGTTCTTCGCCATCGCCGGGATACTTCCGGGGTTACGGGATAGCGGAGATTAGGACTGCTTCCCGGTCCCGGGGCCCCGGTTGGCCTGGAATCCCGCGATTCCGCTCAGAGCCATTCCGAGCAGCAGGATGGTGGCGCCGCCATCGGGAATCCGTTCTGCCCTGAAGGCGACACTGCTATTCGTGAAGGTGGGAGCCAATTGGGTGACTTTGATGGTGATGGAATGCGCCCCAGGAGCCAAAACCCAGACGTTCTGGCTGAACCGGGAGTTACCCAACGCCAGATCCGGTTCCGCCGCGTAGGCTCCGGAAACGGGGATGGAGGAAGTCGACCCAAGCAGGATGTCGTTGTCGTAGACCTCAAACACATCTCCGGCATACTGCCAATCGGCGACGGTCAGTCTGAAAGATTCGCTCAAACTCAAAATCCACGGACCACCCGGGAAAATGTAGGGTACCGGCGTGTTATCGATGCCGGTAATCTTCACCCATGTGCCGTCGAGGGGCATCGGCTGGGCAGCCCGGGCCTCAGGAATTTGCGCCGCCAACCCGATGGCAAGGATCAGGGGAGTAAGTGGTTGGCAAGGATTCATAGTTTTGAGGGCTGGCCGCAAAAATGAATCATACAGCATGCCACTGTAGCCCGAGCCACCGTGGCGCAATTTATGATCCAACAATTACGTTTTAATACTGAAATGAGAGCAAGTAAAAGAAAAAATTACTTTTTTATAGACTATTTCACTGAAGAAGGTGCTGCTCCACAGGCGAATGGAGTCTGATTCGATGAATGGATTCTTCAAAAAATAAAGTATTCTAAACTATATGAATTTTGCTAATAGCAGTGTTCCTGGATGGGCAGGTACTGATTTTTAATTTAAATCATTACTATAATTTACAGATGCGATGGGTCGCGGGTAGTTCTTGATTCATCGACGTCACGGTTCCTTCCATATCTGCCCTACCCGGGTTGCCGCCTCGTCCCGGCCTTTCATTTGGTTTTCATGGTATAGACCCCATCCCAGTTTTCAGGCGGGTGCTCCATTAATTCGCTGGAACGTTTGACGAAGACTTCGGTCAACAAATCATCCAGGCCTTCCGCCGCCGCTTGCTGAAAAAGCTGTTTAGCCCGCTCAAACTCCCCTTGACGGTAGGAGCGCATTCCCTCTTCGAAGGGTTCCAGTCCTGGCGGTGCGGATAATTGTTGCGGGCCCATTACGGTGAAAACTTCGACGGGCTTGCGCTTGCCCTTCACGCGGACGAGATCGGCCGTGCGGCAGATGAAGCGGGAGGCGATGCGCTGCTGCACGGCATCACTGATCAGCAGGTCGAGCCCATATTCCTTGGTGGCCCCTTCCAGCCGTGAACCCAGATTCACGCAGTCGCCGATTGCGGTCAATTCGGCCCGCTCGTGTGAGCCGATTTCGCCGACCACGGCCTCTCCCTGATGAATGCCGATCCCAATGCTCAGTTCGGTCATATTTTTCCCGCGCCATCCTTGATTCAGGATCGCGAGCTCGGTCCGCATCGCCAAGGCCGCATCCACCGACCGGCAGGCATCATCTGCCAGTTCCGCTTCCTTGGGGTTATCGCGGAAGCGGCCCCAAACTGCCATCATGGCGTCTCCGATGAACTTGTCGACGGCCCCCTGCCGTTGGAAGACGACTGCCACCATCCGCTCAAAATATTCGTTCAACTGGGTGACCATTTCCTGGGCAGTGAGTTGTTCGCTCATGCTGGTGTAGCCGCGGATATCGGAAAAGAGCACCACAATACAACGGGCCGCCCCCTGCCGGATTGAGTAATAAGTCTCCGGATGCTGCACGATCTGTTCCGCCACATCGGGGGAGTGAAACCGCATCACGGAGCGTTTGAGCGCGAGTTTTTCCCGCCGCTCAAGGAGGAAATCGTAAGTGAATCCACAGATGCCGATCAGGCCGAAAGCCAGCAGGGGCGTGCTGGTGTTTACCACGAGGGCGGCGTGATTGAAGAGCAGCATCTGGCCGATCACCCCAAAAGCCAAGCTGCCGAAGATGACGCTGGTGGAAAGCGCCGGGCCCCGGGAACGCGAAATCAGCACCCAGGCGAGCGCCGACGCTGAGCCGATCAGCACCAGTGAGGACCACGCTGGCAAGGCCCGCAGCAGCTGGCCGGCCTTCGCCGCAGCGTAGGCATGGGCGTGAATCTGGACGCCGGCGATTTTCCCCAAAGGGGTGGGGTGATAGTCCTGCTGTTGTCGGGCCACATGACCGAGAAAAATGGTTTTTCCGGCAAAACGCTGTCCGCGTCCATAATTGTTCTCCCAGAGCAAAGGTACAAAAATTTCGTGCAAGGACACCGGTTGGTAATTCGCAGAGTCGCCAAAGCGCAGGTAATGGAACCGGGTATCGCCGGGAACGCGGTCACCGAGGCTTTGCAATCGCAGGGCGGCGGCGGCGAAGGAGTGGAGAGTCCGTTCGGGAAGGCTGGGCTCCTGGGAGCGCTGAAAGCAGGTCTCGCGGATCACGCCGTCAGTATCCGGCCAATAGGAAACAAATCCGATGCGCTCATCCACCGGCCAGCGGTGCTGGACGAGTCCGTCGAACGGAAACTGGACGCTTTCACTGTGCCCGTTCTGGATTTCCTGCGAGACCACATCGGCGGCCAAAATCACGTGCTTACGGTATTTTTCCAGGACCTGGTGAAGCAGGACGTCTCCCTCTGGATGGGGGCCGGAAGGGGCCGGAAACATCAAATCGATCACCACCGTCTGCGCCCCTGCCTCCACCAACTGCTCAATCATATGGGCATAGACCTCGCGCGACCACGGATAGACTTCATTCATCAACTGGAGCGGACGGGAGGCCTCAATATCCTCGGGAAATGCGGAGGAATCTTCGAGGGAAAGGCTGGCTTCATCAATTCCCAGAACGATCACATCCGGGTCGGCCGGAGTCTTGGCACCGAAGGTATGGATAAAGTCATAGATCTTCCATTCCAGGAGCTGGAACGGCTGGGCCATGGTGATCGCAATCGCGCGATGCAGCGGAAGCGGGTCCTGATCCCCGGCGGGCGGCCGCGTCCAGCCTTCCAAGTGCCTTGCCACCATCACCAGGCCTCCGATCAGTAGCGCGATCACAGCAAGCCCCACCGTCCGTTTCTGTGTGGTTGTCCCCCTGGAGGCGTGGGCGCTCATGGG
>JAYUWQ010000778.1:0-3239 GCA_043753485.1 bacterium | reverse complement strand
CGGCGTTGAATCCATACCAGCCGACCCAGAGCATCCCGGTGCCGACCATACAAAGGACCATGCTGTGAGGCTGCATGGGCTGTTTGCCAAATCCGGTGCGCTTGCCAAGGATGAGGCAGAGCACGAGGGCGGACCAGCCTGAAGTCATGTGAACCACGGTACCGCCGGCGAAATCGATGCCGGGGGTTATGCCCTTAGTGCCATTCCAGACGCCATTGAAGATACCGTCAAAGCCCCAGACCATGTGGGCCATCGGGAAATAAACGAGCACCATCCAGAAGGCGCAGAAGATCATGATGGCCGCAAACTTCATACGTTCGGCGATGGCACCAATGATGAGGGCCGGGGTGATGATGGCGAACATCAATTGATACATGGCAAAGGTGCTCTGGGAAGGCCACGCGGTGTAGTTCGTATTGGGCGCCATCCCGACGTCCTTGAGCATCATGTATTTGCTGATGTTCCCCACGTAGCCAGCCCATTTGGGAGCGTTCGCGGCATCATGTTCCCCAAAGACAAAGGAGTACCCAAAGACGAACCACATGATCGTCACCAGACCAGCGAGGCCGAGACACTGGGCCATCACTGAGAGCACATTCTTGTGACGCACCAGGCCACCGTAGAACAAGGCGAGACCAGGCAGGGTCATGAAGAGCACCAGGGCGGCGCAGATCATCAGGAAACCATTGTGACCAGGTCCTGGCAGACCCGCCAGCGGACCGGTCGGGGCGACATTATTGAAATAGGCCAGGGTATCGGCGGCAACAGCTGCGGCATCCGGCCCGGCAGGGGCGGGCGCAGCTTCCGGAGCCGCAACAGGTGCGGCCACCGCAGCGGCCGGAGCTTCTGCTGCTGCCGGAGGGGCGGCATCCTGTGCCGTCACCACGGGGGCAAAGGCCCCGAGGACGAGGATGGTAATTAAGGTGGCTAGTTTTTTCATGGATAGGGTAGTTGGAATCCGGGTTGGTGGTGGATGGTTGGTTGGGAATCAGATGGCGGCGTCGTCCTTCTCCTGGGTGCGGATGCGGACGGCGGACTCGACGGATGAGATGAAGACTTTGCCATCCCCGATTTTCCCGGTTTTGGCGGCTTTCACGATCGCCCCGACGGCCGCTTCCACGCGGTCCGAAGCCACGACCACTTCGATTTTGACTTTTGGCAGGAAGTCGACGGTGTATTCACTGCCGCGGTAGATTTCAGTATGGCCTTTTTGGCGGCCGAAACCTTTGACTTCGGTGACGGTCATGCCTTCGAACCCGACTTCGTGCAGGGCTTCCTTCACGTCTTCAAGTTTGAACGGTTTGATGATAGCTTCGACTTTTTTCATGAGTGTGGATGTTTGAGGATCGGCGAGGCAACCCCTGTCCCGGAGTGCCGCGGACGGCTTGCGCTAAAACCTTTAAGCAATGGCCGTGCCACGTTCCGGCGGACTCTTGAAAAAATTTCATCGCTGGCATGTTTTATCCGCCGGGTGACCGCGTTCACTCATGATCCGGGCGACCCCGTTCATTGCGTAATTTCATAAGGGAAAGACGCGGAATTTCATGGTCACCCGTCAAATTAACCGCCAAACTGTGCGCATTCTCTCATTTCATTCACCCCACCCTCTCCCACCATCCCATCCATGAGCGCAAAAAGAAAAATTAATATAGCGATCGTCGGCCTCGGTTTCGGGGCGGAATTCATTCCGATTTATCAGCTCCACCCCGGCGCCAATATGTATGCCATCTGCCAGCGCTCCAAAGACAAGCTGGACGCCGTCGGCGAGGCCTTCGAGGTCGAAAAACGCTACACGGACTTTCATGAGCTGCTGAAGGATCCCAACGTGGATGCCGTTCACATCAACTCGCCCATTCCGGATCACGGCTGGCAGACCATCGCGGCCTTGAAAGCTGGAAAACATGTCTCCTGCACCGTGCCCATGGCCACCACCATTGAGGAATGCAGGGAAATCGTGGCCCTCGTGAAAAAGACTGGCCTGAAATACATGATGGCGGAAACGGTGGTTTATGCCCGGGAGTTCCTTTTTATGAAGGAACTGCGCGACAAAGGCACGCTCGGCAAAATCCAATTCCTCCAAGCCAGCCACCAGCAGGATATGGATGGATGGCCCAACTACTGGCCCGGCCTGCCGCCGATGTGGTATGCCACCCATTGCGTGGGTCCGGTGGCGGCCCTCGCTGGCGCGGATGCGGAATACGTGAGCTGCTTCGGCTCCGGCACGGTGCGCCCTGAACTCCAGAAGCACTACGGCTCACCCTTTGCCGTGGAGACCGCCCACATCAAATTCAAGGACAGCGACCTGAGCGCCCGCGTCATCCGCAGCCTGTTCGATACCGCACGCCAGTACCGGGAGAGCATCGACATTTATGGGGACAAAGCTTCTGTGGAATGGCCCCTCATTGAGCACGAACCTCTGGTGATTCATACCGCCAAGCTGCCGGAGCCGAAAATCCCTAAAAAGGTCACTTCCCCGGATTACGCTAAAGACTTGCCCAAAGCGATCCGGCCCTTCACCACCGGGGGCGTTTATGGCAAAGGCAAAAAGGGCCACCTGAGCTTCACCCAGGGTGCCGGACATGGCGGCAGCCACCCCCACCTGGTGCATGAATTCATCAGCGCCCTGACCGATGACCGCGATCCTTTCCCGAATGCCCGTCAATCGGCCAACTGGACCTGCGTCGGCCTCTGCGCCCACGAATCCGCCCTCGCCGGCGGCAAGATCGTCAAGCTGCCCGCCTTCACCCAAGCGTAACTTTATTGCTTCCCTCCGTCCCGGAGCGGCACTGCTCCGGGACGGAACCCTTGCTCCATCCCCCGGTTTTTCTCCGTTCCTTCCTCCACCTGCCTCATGCCGCGCGCCCCAAAAGTTGCCCTGTTGATTGAGACCTCCAATGCTTATGCTCGAGGCCTCCTGCACGGCATTTACACGTGGATTCAGGAAAACCGGCCTTGGTCCATCTATCTCGCGGAGCACGGTCGCGGCGACCAGGCCCCCACCTGGCTGAAGTCCTGGGATGGCGACGGCATCATCGCCCGCATCGAAAACGAAGCGATTGCCCAGACCTTGGCCAAACTCAAAATTCCCATCGTGGATGTCAGCGCCGCCCGGCTGCTGCCTCACCTGCCCTTCTGCGAAACGGATGAACCCGGGAACGCCAGTCTTGCCTCCAGCCACCTGCTGGAGCGCGGTTTCCGCCATTTCGGCTATTGCGGCGATGCCCGGTTTCCGTGGTCCA
>JAYUWQ010000777.1:0-23948 GCA_043753485.1 bacterium | reverse complement strand
AGCTATCGCCCGCGATGGAATGCGGCGGGCGATCCTGGCGGCCCGGAGCTACGGCACCGGGTTGGTTGGTTGTTTTGCCGGCCGCGTGCCCGGGGCCTCCGTGCCGGATTCCGTGCCCCGGTTCCGCGCGGTTTTTGGGGAGTTCGCCCGCATGGCGGAAGGCGAAGGCGTGCGCCTGGCCTTCGAGCATTGTCTGCAGGGCGGCAATTGGGAGCGGGGGGAAACCAATATGGCTTTCCACCCGGCCGCTTGGGAGCTGATGTTTGACGCAGTGCCCTCGGGCGCGCTTGGTCTCGAGTGGGAACCCTGCCATCTCCGCTGTCAGTTGATCGATCCCCTGCCGGTCCTGGATCGTTATTTGACGCGTATTTTTCACTTGCACGGCAAGGATGGACAGCTCAATCCCCAATTGTTGGCCCGTTCCGGCACCCACGGCCCGGAGCCGGTCGTGCGGCATCGTTTTCCCGGGCTGGGCGACACGGACTGGACCGTGATTTTCCAGAAACTCGCGGCAGGGGGGTATCGGGGGAGTGTGGATATCGAGGGGGGGCATGATCCTGTCTTCCGCGGCGACCGGGAGATGGAAGGGCAGGCCAACGCGCTCGCGTATCTCCGGCATTGCCGCGGGGCGGCAGGGTCTCCTATTCAATCCTAACGTCGTTGTGTAGCTGCCGTTGTCCTTCTGATCTGCAGGGCAATCAGGGAACCAGGCCGGGGGCCGGGTAGCTCCGGATTTTCATGAATTCACTGAGGCAGTCTGCAATTCGGCGCCGGCAGGTCCCGCGCAATATGCGGCGGAATCCACCGGGGTGGCGAGGGGTGGACGGGGGATCAGCTCCCGGCACGGTTCCAGCAGAAGCGGGGATTCCAGCCGGCTGACCCGGCGATTCCCATCCTCCTCCTATGCTATCCATCCTCCTCCGGTCGGTTTCTCTTTCCTTTATGCTGGCGGCCATGCCCTTGTCTGCCGCAGACGTCCCGGTCCAGCCCCTGCAGCCGGACCCGATCAACCATGGCACCTTCAGCTTTTATTTTGAAAACGATCTTTTTGGCGGTACCGATCAGCGATACACCAACGGCGTGCGGCTCAGTTGGACCTCGCCCGATCTGAAGAAGTTCAGCGACAGCGGCCTGACCGGGCCCTTCGGGTCGCAGATCGATGAGTTGCCCTGGATCAACCAGCCCTCCTATCAGCGGAATCTTGCCTTCGTGCTGGGGCAGAGCATGTACACCCCGACAGATATTCAAGCCACGGAACTGAACGAAGGTGACCGTCCCTATGCGGGCTGGCTTTACACCGGCCTCGGTTTCATCTGGAAAAACAATCAGGTCAGGAATTCCCTCACCTTGAACATCGGGGTGGTCGGACCCTCCGCCTACGCCCAGGAAACTCAGGACATCATCCACGAATTGCGTGATATCCCCAAAGCCCAGGGCTGGGACAATCAACTCCATGACGAACTGGGGGTGGTGCTGGGTTACCAACGCATGTGGCGTTGGCCGGTGCATGAACGGCGCGCCGGATTCGACTGGGAGGCGCTGCCTTTCCTGGGTGCGAATCTCGGCAATGTGAAGATATCGGCCTACGTGGGTGGAGAATTCCGGTTTGGTTATAATTTGCCGGACGACTTCGGCACCGAAACCATCGGTGCGGCAGCCACCACCACCACGCCCATGGAAGGCAATCAGCGGGCCACACGCGGTCGCTGGAGCAATTTCGGCACCCATGTCTTTCTGAGGGCGGAGGGCTCCGCGGTGGCCCGGGATATCTTCCTTGATGGCAATACCTTCGGAGACAGCCCGTCCGTGGATAAACTGCCCTTTACCGCAGACCTCAGCGCCGGCCTCTCCGTGAATTACAAGGACGTCAAACTGACTTATGCCTACGTTTACCGCACCGAGGAGTTCCGCGGTCAGGATGGCGGGCAGAGCTTCGGCTCGCTGACCTTGAGCATTCCGTTCTGATCCCTCGCAGGATCACCCCGGTCTCCGCCATCTCCTAGGCCAGACCCTTGTTGGCCACAAACCCGGGCGGGTTGGGTCCCACCAGGATCCCCGCCAACAGATATCCGGCAATCGGCGAGAGACCGATCCGGCGGGTCAGCAGGCCCAGGGCCAAGGCGGCATCCAAGCCTCCAGTCAGGGTTAGGATCAGATCAAGACTACGGTCCCGCTGATGCGCGGGTTCTTAAACTCACTTCCTGCGGTCCTGGCGCGCGCGATTTCATCATGGAAGCCCGCCGCCTCAATCCGGGGCGCCTTGTCCTCCGGCGGGCTGAGCCGGAAGGGGAAGGGCCAGACGGCGGCGGTTGTCGATGAAGCTGACGGTCAGGGCCCACAGGAGCATAGCGGTGGCAGGGTAGATGGCCCAGGGCGCGGGATAGCGGTCCCAAGGGAGGCGGGCAGTGGCGCTGAGGGGGATTTCCGCAGACACGATCTCGCCCTCGCCGGGCAGGGCTCCGGAGGCCAGGATATGGCCTTGGGAATCAAGGAACTGGGAGATGCCGCTGCTGGCGAGCCGGATGACGGGAACGCCGTATTCCGCCGCGCGGGTGGCGGCGAGGCGGGCGGAGAGCCAATGCTGATGCGGGCCCCAGGTCTGCAGATCCAGGGTGGGGATGATGAGGGCCTGCATCTGTTGGACGGCGAGGGGATCGGTGACCATCCGGTAGTTTTGATCATAACAGATGCAGATGCCGAGTTTGCCCCACGGGGACGGCCAGACGGTTTGAGTGGTGGCGGGTTCGCCGTCGTCGAAGAATTGGATGGGCATGGCCTTGGACTGGCGGTGCTGGATGGTGCCGTCCGGGTCGATGACAAAAGCAGTATTGTGGTAGGCGGGCTCGTGGTGGCGGTTCTTCCGGCCGCGGAGGTAGTCCTTGCCGCCGGCGATGAGATAAACCTGGTGCTGCTGGCACCAACGCAGGAAATCCCCCGGGACAGGGCCGCCGAAACTATATTCGGGCAGGACAAAAAGACGGGTGCCGGGATATGCGCTGCGGGCGGCCTCGAGGCCTTCCAGGAGTTGCTCCGGCAGAGCTTCCTCAAATTGCACGCCGGTGATCCTCACCGATCCGGCGGGTGTGACGGGACGCTGGCCGATCAGCAGGAGAAGAGGCAGCAGGAGGGCGGTGGCGAGGGCGGCGCGGCGTTTTAGTAACACGATCGCGGTGCCAGCCATTACGAGGAGCGCCCCGCTGCCGTAGACGCCGAGGGATTGGAAGAGCCAGCCCATGTCTGCGGCGGGCAGGGCGAAGCCGGGGGTGAGCCAGGCAAACCGCAGCATCCAGACTTCGGTGCGGAAAAACTCGAATCCCATCCATAGCACCGGGGCGAGGACCATGGTCCAGGCGATGCCACCCTTCCGGTGGATGACATGCAGGGTGCCGGTGAAAAAACCGGTCCACATGGCGAGCGTGAGCCACAGGGGGATGGCGAGGGATTTGAAGATGCCGGTGAGGAACCAGAGTTGGGGGATGGCCACCAGCAGGGACGCCCCGATCCCGGCGTAGAAGGCGCGCCGGGCGGTCCGGGCGCGGACCATGGCACAGAGTCCCACCGCCCAGCCGGCGGTGAGCCAGACGGATACGGGATGCTCCAGCCACAGGGCCGCGTGATAACACAAGGCGGACAGCACCATCAACAGGAGCAGGGGGAGACGGGGGATCATGATGGAGCTGCGGGCCGGAGGATAGGCAAGGCCACGATTGACTAACTGCCGGGGTGGCAGACCTTATCCACACACCCCCCCGGGGAGGTTTCCGTTCAATTTTCTGGGGTAGGGATCCGGGGGTTAGAGAATCCGGTGCCGGCTGAGGTCCTGGGTGTCGACCAGTCCGACCGGGTGGTTTTCCGGATTGAGGACCACCAGTTCGTCCACGGGATGACGCTCGAGGAGATTGAGAAGCTCGGCGGCAAGTTTGCTGGCCTGGATGGTGATCGGGCCCGGGGTCATGAATTGACGGACGGGTTCACCGGCCAGATTGGGATTGGTCTCGAAGGCCCGGGCGAAGTCGCCCTGGGTGAAGATGCCGGCGAGGGTATTGTCAGGGTTTGTCAGGATAACGCAGCCGGCGCGGCAACGGCCCATGGTGCGGATGGCTTCGCGGACGGTGGCCTCCGGGGCCACGAGGGGGAGCCGGTCGCCGGTGCGCATGATGTCGGAGACGAGTGTCAGGAGGGCGCGGCCGAGACTGCCGCCGGGATGGAGCATGGCGAAGTCGCCGGGCTGGAAACCCCGGGCTTCGAGCAGGACCATGGCGAGGGCATCGCCGAGGACCAGCATGACGGTGCTGCTGCTGGTGGGGGCCAGATTGAGGGGACAGGCTTCGCGCTGGACGCTGACGTCGAGGACCAGATCGGCGGCCTGGGCGAGGGTGCTCTGCAGGCCGCCGGTGAGGGCGATCAGGCGGCACTGTTGGCGCTTGAGGTGGGGCAGGAGGTTGAGGATTTCATCCGTCTCGCCGCTGTAGCTGAGGGTGAGGATCACATCACCCGGGGCGACCAGGCCGAGGTCGCCATGGAGGGCGTCCTGGGCATTGAGGACCACGGTTGGGGAGCCGGTGCTGTTCAGGGTGGCAGCGATTTTGTTGGCGATGTTGCCGGATTTGCCCACGCCGCAGATGACGATTTTCCGGCCGGCGCTGACGGTGGAACGGAGGAGTTCCACGGCATCAATAAACGACTGGCCAATCCGCCCGGACAGACGTTGAACCTCGGCGATTTCGAGGTCGATCACGGTGCGGGCTTTGGTGAGGTAATCCACGGGGTATCAAGCAGGGTAAATGATGCAGGGGGAGCAAGCGGGTAGCGTCTTCGCTTCACTATGATTCATGGGATTCAGACATGGCCAAGCGGGAAGCTTGGAAGGCCAAATCTACGGGGCCCATTCCATGGACCGTTGAGCGACAGTCTCCTTGGATATTGTAACCAAGACCTTGGCAGACTGTAGGAGTTGAAACCTGCTGGGGCACTAGCCGCTCAGCAAGCGGCGCGGGCGGCCACTTTGCGAGGGCTGGCTAACCTCCAATAATGGTGCGGTTCGGGCCATCAGTGCGGAGGCGGCCATCCGTGAACATATACATTTTGGTGGAGGGAGCCGTGGAAATGTGGGCCTTGCCGGTTTCCTGGATCTTTGGCCAATCGGAGAGGGTGATTTCGCCGGTTTTAAGGTTGTAGCTGGCGCGGCCGGCACTGGCCATCTGGCCGGGGCCGTTGGCGGTGTCCTGGGTGCGCATCAGGACGTTGCCGGTGGCTTCGACGCGCTCCATGCCTCCGCCGCCTTTTTTCATGAAAACCTCGACCCGCTCCGCCCGCAGCCTCATGGCGGCGCTGTTGAGTTCGACTTTTCCGGTGAAGATGACTTTGTTATTGGCTTGATCGTAATCCGCCTGCCGGTCGGACTGGACGTCGATTTTGCCGCTGGCAGGAGCGTTGAAATCAGGCAGGCGGTCCGGCATTTTTTCCGGGGTGGCAGGCATGAGGTCGTTGCTGATCTCCATGGGCAGTTCAGGAGCGAGATCGGTCACGGTTTTTTTGGCAGCCTTTTTGGCCGTGGCCGCGACACTGCGGAAGGTGGAGACCGTTTCCGCGGGGATTTGGTCAATCACCGCGGCCGCGGCGGTGGCGATCGTGGAGGGAAGCTCGGTATTGAGTTGGCCGCTGGCGGTGGTGACGTTGCCGGCGGCTTCCGCGAGCGAGCGGACGAAGGCGCGTTCGCGATCAGACAGGTCGTTTTCGTCAGCTGTTTTGGCGATTTCCTCCTCCAGCGGGGATTCGACGGGAGGGGCCGCTTTGGATGGAAGGGGCGGTTCGATTTCCGCAGCGGGCTTGATTTCGTTTTGGCTCGTTTCCGGTGGGGTGCCGGCGGTGAGTTCCGGGGCGGGAAGCGCCGGTTCATCCAGGAGGGTTGCTTCCGGAGCTGACTCCAAGGACGGGGTATTGACAGCCAGGCTCAGACTGGCGGGGATGGTGCGTGAGAAGGTGGGTTCTTCCGAGATATCGACAGGGCTGGTGGTGGGAAGCGGGTCGGAAGGCTGGAAATCCTGGATGGCGAGCGGTTGGGGAGCAATCTCAGGGGCAGGCACTGCGTGGGACGCAACGATGCCGTTGGCACCGCGGGTGGCAGGCTGCACTTCAGCAAAAGTATCCGACGGGTCGCTGGGGCCCGTGCTGCGGGTGGTCAAGGAATAGCCGGCGGCTTTTACGGGAGTGGCGTTGGTTTCCCGGACGCTCTCGGCGGGTTGGAACTTGTGGCCTTCTGCGGCGCGTGGCGCGATGGCGGGAACGAAAGCGGTTTGCACTGGCCGGACGATCTGGGCCACGACTGGATGGGGGGCCGCCTTTTCCAAGGAATGCCGGGCAGCCATCACGTCCACTAAATGGCGGGAATCAGCAGCTTTGAGTCCGGTCTGGGCCGGGGCGATTTCTGGAACCTGCACCGGAGCGCCGAAAAAATGGAATCCATCGTTGGCAACCGGCTGGGTGAGGTCAGGCAGGCCGGAATGGGTCGCCGCCGTGGCCGCCGCTACCACGACGGTGGTGGTGGGGACTTTCTTCGAAGCGATGGGAGCGGGTTTGCTGGCCACGGAAGGCACGGAGGGGACCCTGCGGGCGACGATAATCGGTTTCGGGGTCGTTTTTTCGGAAAGGGCGGGGGATTTGCTCCGGGAGGTGGAGGGAATGGTTTTGGCCAGCTGCGTTTTGGGCGCTGGCTTGGCGGGAGACGGGGCGGCCTTGGTTTTGGTGGAAACCACTGCCTTGGTTGACGGCTTGGGACTGCCGGGTTTAGTGACCGGTGGCTTGGTCACCGTTTTGGCGATGGCATTTTTAGCAGCAGCCGGTTTGGCCGCGGCCGGTTTGGCGACGGTTTTGGGGGCCGCGGCTACTTTGGGTTTCGAGGGAGAAGATACCGGAGTGGGCTTCGGCTTCGCTTTCGCAACTGCCGCTGGCGGGGTGATTTTTTTGGGAGCAGGGATCACGTAGGCTCCGCCCGGCACGCTGCCATACCCGAAGCGGGGCTGGGGAGACTGGGCATCCACCGCCCCCGCAGTGGCCAAAAGGATGCAAAAATGGGTGAGGAGCAGGCTGGGCTGGATTTTCACCCAGCCAGTATGAGCTGCAATTTCTGAAATATCAACAAAACTTAATAATTTAGGTCATTTTCGAGACGCGGCGGGATTTGCTGCATAAAACTGCCAGCTCAAAGGGGTGAATGATATTTTCCAGAGTCTGAGGAGGGAATACCTCCCTCCCCGGAGCGATCAAGCGGCCCACCATTCCTTTAGTTTGGCCAAATCGTGGGCACCGGCCTCATGGGCGAGCCGGATTTCGGCGGCGTTGGTGATTTTTTGCGCTTTGAGGTATTCAATGTGCAGGCTGACGGGGCCGGCGAAGCCGCTGTCCCGGAGCAGTTTGGCGTATTCAGGACCGGCGGCCATGCCCTCACCGAGTGGGCAGGTGTCGGGTCTGAGCCGGCTGGCCCATTTGAAATCCTTGAAATAGGCGGCTCCGATCCGGGGACGGGCGAGGTGATATTGGATGGGCCACGAGGTGCCGCCGACCACGGTGGCGTGCATGATATCGTAGGCAAATCCCCAGTCTTCCGTGGGATAGTCCCTCATCACGGACTCCAGGTCCCAAATGGCGGCTCCGACGTAGTGCGGCCCGTTGTGGTTTTGGGAAAGCGGCCGGATGCCGAGTTCGCGGCTCAGCGCGAGGAGATCTTTGACCTTGGCGCGGATTTCGTCCAACTGAGGCGGCAGGGGCTTTTTGAGGTCATACTGGTACCAATTCATCCGGAAGTATTTCACGCCGAGCTTCGCCGCGGTCTGCAGCACGCTTTCGGTGTGCTGGTCCGCGGTGATAGCGTTGATCCCGGAAGTCAGGATGCTGAGCTTCAGGTTTGCTTTTTGGAGAGCCTCGACAAAGCCGGGCAGGTCTTCCGCTGCCCGCTCCGGCAAAACGTGGCCCCCGGGCCGGATCGGGGCTTCCACTCCGGCAAACCCCAGAGCCGCCACGTGTTCCGCCAAGGCGGGGGGCTCCATCCCGATGAGATGTTTGGTGAAGAGGCAGAAGTCCGGCGCGGCCGGTTTCCCGGCCGGGGGATGCGGCTGTGCTCCGGCGGTCAGATTTCCGGTGAGGCTGATCGCACCAAGTAAAGCTGATTGATGCAAAAACGAACGCCGGGAGAGGGTGGGGGAGGAAGCAGAAGGGTTCATGGGGAAAAGTGAGGGAGTGGTGATCATAACGTTGCTGGATCCGGGTGATTCTCAGCGATCCGGTTGTGACGGGACGAGTCCCCCCGGAACCGGCAGCATCACCTCCGAGATCCGGCGGATCATGTGAGGCACAAACAACGCCGCCGTGTAATGGCCGGCGGCATATTCCGCATGGTGGCCTTTCGGCAGCCGGGCGGCTTTCACGTAAGCCGCGGAGCAGGCCGGAGGAACGACTTCATCCTGGCTGGCACTGAAAAGCCAGACCTTGTCCGGGTCCGCACGGTGTGCCAACCGCAGGGGTTCGATGGTCCAGATCGCGGCCCTCACTGCCTCATCGGTGATGCCGGCGGCCTGTAATTGATGGCGCAGGGCGGCGGCGTCCTTTTCCCCTTTGAAGACCACGTCGGCGAGATGTCCGCCCGCCAGCAGGATGAATCCCCGGTCATAGCCACGATCCAGTCCAACCACCGTGGAGGTCACAAAGCCCCCCAGGCTGATCCCGCAGATTCCAATCCTGGAGTTGTCGACCAAGGGCAGGGCCGCCACCGCATCCCTCGCCCGGCGGGCATCAGCGATTCCTTGCCTCAGTCCGGGGAAAACCTTTTTCATATCGCCGGTGAGAGGCGAAGTGCGGGCTCCGTAGCCGGGAAGATGCATCAGAAACGTGTGGCAGCCCGTGAAGCGCAGACCGCGGGCAAAGGCCCGCCCGGCCGCCATGCCGCGTCCCGATTCATGAATCACCACCACCGCCGGAGCCTTCACCGGCGCACCCTGGGCATCGCGGTGGACATACCATTCCAAGGCCACCGCATCATGGGCGGCATCTCCCGAGGGAAAGGGCGAAGGAAAGCGCAATAACCAATCCGAGTCCTTGGGGGCCGCGGTGGCACTGACGCTGAATTCCGCGGCCACCCACCGCAGTCCCGCCAGGCAGGCCGCTGCATCCGGCTTCGGTTCCAGATCCGCCACCAGGGTGTCCCGGGCCGTGAAAGGACTGCCCTCCAGCGTCGCATTCACGGCCCCGGGGGCGGTTTCCAGGCATAGCATTAACAAGAAATGACGGAGCCGGATCATAAATGGGGGGTGGGGAGGTGAATCCTGAATCAAACAGGATCCGGCGGCAAAGTCACGCTTTTCCTGGCGGAAGGGAGGGGCCGGCAGTCACCGGCAAAGGCCTTGCCCTGGCCGGAGGAGCCTGTTTTAATGGTTTCATGCCTAACTTATTTCCCCGCCCCCGCCGCACTCCGGAACAGCTGCGTTCGCACCGTTGGTTCGGGCCGGATGATCTCCGGTCCTTCGGCCACCGGTCGCGGGCGAAGCAGATGGGTTATGCCACGGAGGATTTTGCCGGGAAACCAGTGATTGGGATTTTGAATACCTGGTCGGATCTGAATACGTGCCATACGCACTTCCGCGACCGGGCGCAGGAGGTGAAACGCGGGGTCTGGCAGGCGGGCGGGTTTCCGGTGGAGTTGCCGGTCATGAGCCTGAGCGAGATGTTCATGAAGCCGACGTCGATGTTTTACCGCAATCTGGTGGCGATGGAGGTGGAGGAAACCCTGAGATGTTATCCTCTGGACGGTGCGGTGCTGATGGGAGGCTGTGACAAGACCACTCCGGCGCTGCTGATGGGGGCGATCACGATGAATTTGCCATCCATCTACCTGCCGGCCGGAGCCATGACCAAAGGCAACTGGCGCGGCACCACTCTGGGCAGCGGCTCCGATGTCTGGAAATACTGGGACGAACGACGGGCCGGCAACTTGAGCTGCGATGCCTGGGCGGAGTTGGAGGACGGCATCGCCCGCGGTCCGGGCACCTGTATGACCATGGGCACCGCGGCCACCATGATGAGCATCGCGGAAGCGCTGGGCATGAGTTTGCCCAACGCCTCATCCATCCCTGCTGCCCATGCGGAACATGCCCGGATGGCCACCCATTGCGGACGGAGGATTGTGGAGATGGTGTGGGAGGACCTGCGGCCGAAGGATATCCTGACCAAACAGAGCTTTGAGAATGCCATCATCGCGGACATGGCTCTGGGCGGTTCGACCAATGCCATCGTGCATGTCCTGGCGATGGCGCGGCGGGCCGGGGTGGAGCTTACCTTGGAGGACTTTGACCGGCTTTCCCTGACCACACCTCTGGTGGCCAATCTGCGGCCCAGCGGCGATTATCTGATGGAGGATTTCCACGACGCGGGCGGGTTGAGTGCCCTCCTGGAGCGTATCCGGGGTTTGCTGTTCACGGAATCCCTCACCGTCACCGGGAAGTCCATTGGTGAAAACATTGCCGGGGCTGAAGTCTTTGAGGAAAAGGTGATCCGGCCGCTGGACCAGCCGCTGGCGGGGCAGGGCGGGACCTTTGTGCTGCGGGGGAATCTTTGTCCGAACGGCGCGGTGATCAAACCCGCCGCCGCCGATCCCCGCCTGCAACGCCACACCGGTCCAGCCCTGGTCTTTGACACTTATGCCGAGTTGAAACAGAACATCGACCGCGAGGACCTCGACGTCACTCCGGATACGGTGCTGGTGCTGCGCAATGCCGGGCCGCTGGGTGGGCCTGGGATGCCGGAGTGGGGTATGCTGCCGATCCCTAAAAAACTGCTCAAGCAGGGCATCCGGGATATGGTCAGGATTTCCGATGCCCGCATGAGTGGAACCAGTTATGGCACCTGCGTGCTGCATGTCGCGCCGGAATCGGCGGTGGGCGGGCCGCTGGCGCTCGTGAAAACCGGGGACCTGATTTCGCTGGATGTGGCCGGGCGCCGCCTTGAGCTTTTGGTGGAGGAGGCGGAACTCGCCACCCGCCGGGCCGCGTGGATTGCCCCGCCCCCGCGTTATCATCGCGGGTATGGCCGCCTGCTGCTGGATGAGATCACCCAGGCGGATGAAGGCTGCGATTTCAAATTCCTTGCCAGCGCCGGGGAAACGCCCGAACCTGATATCTTTTAAGCCCTCCCGGCGTCAACCCTTGTTCCCCTTTCCCCATGACCACTGCTTCCTATCAAACTTCCGTCATCGCGGTTCCTCCGCTCGCCCGCTCGGCCGATGGCACGGTCTGCGCGGTGCAGAACACCCGTCTGATCCGCCACATGGAAAGCGGAGGCGTGCGCATTCTGCTGTATGGAGGCAATGCCAATTTTTATCATATCCGGCCATCGGAGTTTGCCTCCACCCTGACGATGCTGGCCAATGCCGCGGGACCGGAGACCGAGATCGTGCCCTCGGCGGGTCCGGCGTATGGCATGATGATGGATCAGGCCGCCATCCTGCGCACCCAGCCGTTCAGGACCGCGATGGTGCTGCCCCACGTGGGGTTGAATACCCCGGACGGGGTGGCGACGGGGCTCCGGCATTTTGCGGAAAAATTTGGCCGGCCGATCGTGGTTTACATGAAAAACGAAGGTTATATCACGCCGGCGCTGGTGGAGGAACTGGTGAAGGATGGCCTCGTGTCCTGGATCAAGTACGCCATCGTCCGCGACGATCCCTCCAAGGATGCGGTGTTGAGCGAATTGGTGGACCGGGTGGACCCCCAATTGATTGTCAGCGGGATCGGCGAGCAGCCGGCCCTGGTGCATCTGGATCAGTTCAAACTGGGCGGTTTCACCACCGGGTGCGGCTGTGTGGCTCCCGTGCTCTCCCAGAAAGTCCTGCAACTGGCCAAAAAGGGCGATTGGACGGGAGCGAATTCCATGCGCAAGCAATTCGAACCGCTGGAGGATCTGCGGAATGAGATCAACCCGGTGCGGGTGCTGCACGAGGCCGTGACGCTGAGCGGCATCGCCGACATGGGCACGATCCTGCCGCTCCTGAGTGGGTTGAACCCCGTGGACCGCTCCCGGGTGCAAGCCGCCGCGGCAGCGCTGCTGGCGCTGAATACGCATCCGGTTTGACCCACTGCCCCCCCGGAAAAGCTACGATCCCGCGCAGTGGCCGATATAATTTTCGGTTAAGCTGCCCGTGGCGTTGCCAAGTTGCCAAGTTTGAAGGATAAAAGCACCCCCAACAGCGGGTATTTCCATGCCCGGCGTGCGTATTGATGTGAATCCGGTGTTCCCTCCCGGCGATTTTCCTTCCGTTTATTCCTATGAAATCCAAGTTCTTCTTCTTCGGCTTGCTGGTCCTGTCCGGACTGTCTGCCTTTGCTGCTGATGCCCCGCTGCGGGTCTTTATCCGCGGTGGTGTCAAGACCCACGCTCCGGGTGCCCACGAACACGCCCAGTTCCTCAAGGACTGGCAGCCCCTCCTCGCCTCGCGGGGTCTGCAGGTGGACGGTGGGATGGATCTGCCCAGTGACGACAAGTTGAAGCAGACCGATGTGCTCCTGATGTACGCCCAGGACGGCGGCACGGTGCCTCCTTCGCGGTGGGCCGCCTTTGATGAATACCTGAAGCGAGGCGGCGGCCTGGTGGTGGTGCATACGGCTGCGGTCAGCCGTGAGGAGAATCACTGGAAGGCGGTCACGGGCGGATGCTGGCGCAGCAAATCCACCAAGTGGAAGGAAGGTCCGATGGACCTCTACTACGTGGAAAACCAGCGGATCGACGGCGGCCACCCTATCACGCGGAACGCCTCCAACTTCCACATCGACGACGAGATTTATTACGACATGGACGTCTCTCCCGACGTGCGAGTCCTCGCCACCGCCTACACCCCCAACGTCCGGGATGGCAAAAAACCTGCCGAGGGCGGCAAAGCGCACATCTACGACATCCAGCCGCAGATGTGGACTTATGAGCGGACCATGGAAGGCGGCACCCAGCCCTACCGTGCATTTGTCAGCATTCCGGGCCATCTCTACACCACCTTCCAGAAACCCCACTACCGCGCCATCCTGCTGCGGGGCCTAGCCTGGGCCGGCAAGCGGACCAGCGTCGATGAATTCTGCACGCCGGAGGAGCTGTCCTCCCTGACTTATCCGGAAGGCGGTCCGCAAAAGCCGGAAGCCACCCTGAAGAATCTGGAAGTGCATCCTGACTTCGACATGACCCTGGTCACGGCCGAGCCGCTGATCACCAAACCGATGAATTTTGACTGGGACGCCAGCGGCCGCCTCTGGGTTGCGGAAACTCCGGAATACCCCAATGGCCGTCGCGGCATGCGTCCCGATTATCGTGGCAAGGAATGGAAGGACCACGGCGGTCTGGAACCCCAGCCCGGAATCCAGGACCGTCCCGGCATGGACAAGGTCAGCATCCTGACTGACACCAATGCCGACGGCGTGATGGACAAAAAGGAAGTGTTCCATCAAGGACTCGACCTCGTGACCGGTCTTGTGTTCTACAAGGACGGCGTAATCGTCACCCAGGCGCCTGACATTCTCTGGCTGCGCGACACCGATGCCGACGGCAAGGCCGACAAGGTTGAGAAACTCTACACCAATCTCGGCACCGGCGACACTCACGCGGTGATCAACAATCCGCGCATGGGCTGGGACGGCTGGATCTACGCCACCCACGGCTACAGTGCCTCCCCGGATGTCACCAGCGGCGACGGCAGCCAGCACTTCGGCAACATTGGCAGCGGCGTGGTGCGCTTCAAACCGGACGGTTCCAAAATCGAGCAATACTCCTCCAAAGGCGGCAATACCTGGGGCCTTACCATCACCGGCGACAACCGGGTGATGTGGACGCAGCCCACCAGCGGCACCCTGCTCAATCAGGTCGTCCTGCCGGAATATGCCCTCGCCCGCGGCAAGGTCGGCAACACCCCGAGCTTCAACACCATCATCGGCAGCCAGAAGAGCTACTCCTCCATCAAATATGAGGATCTCGCCTACGTGCAGATCGACCGCGTGGGTGACTTCACCGCCGGAGCCGGTGCCGTGATTTATGACGGCGGTGCCTGGCCAGCCGAATACAACGGCGACTACTTCACCACCGAACCCACCATCAACCTGATCCACCATCAGCGCCTTACTCCGAAGACCACCAGCTACGAAGCCCACAAGCTGCCCGGCCGGGAGGAAACGGAATTCATCCGCAGCACTGACAAATGGTGGCGTCCGATCGAAGTGCGCACCGGTCCCGATGGGGCGATGTATGTCGGCGATTTCTACAATCAGGCGGTCATTCACAACGACACCCGCGGTCCTGATCATAACAAGGTAAACGCAGCGGTCCGCCCCGATCGTGACCACTATTTTGGCCGCATCTGGCGCATCCAGCACAAGCAGGCGAAGAAGCTGGAAATCCCCAATCTCACCAAAGCCGATCCCGCCCAGCTCACCGCTGCCCTCGCGCATCCCAACAGGGCCATCCGCCTGACGGCCAGCCGGCTCCTGATTGAAAAAGGAGCCCCGGCAGCTCCGATCGCCAATCTGCTGCAGAAAGGCAATGCCGAAGCAAAAATCGCCGCGCTCTGGACCTTGAGTGGTCTGAAGTCCGTCAGTCCTGAATTGCTCACCGCCGCCTTGGCTGATCCCGACCTCACGGTCCGCCGGAATGCCGCCGGAGTGGCTGAAGTGTCCACCGCCTCCGTCCCGTCGGAAAAACAAACCGCCGGTCTGATCGGTGATCCGGACGCCACGGTGCGGGTGACTGCCCTGCGGGCGCTGGGTTCCATGGAAATCAGCGACGCCGCGGCCCGGCAGATCATCGCCGCCTGGCCGAAGCTGGACGACGACTTCCAGCGCAGCGCCGCCGTGGGAGCCGCCTCCCGCAATCCTGCCGGCAGCATCGCCGCCGCTTTGGACAGTGCCGATTCCGCGGGTTTGATTCCTCTCGTGGCCCAATTGGTGGACACCATCGCCCGCGACAACAACACCGCAGCGGCCGCCAAACTGGTGACCCTGATCGCCTCCAAACCTGAATCCACCGATCCCCTGAAGCGCTCCATCCTGGACATGCTGGGCAAGTCCCTGAAGGAAGCTCCTGCCATGACGCCGGAGTTGTCCGCGGCGCTTGGCCAGCTCCTCGCCAGCGGTGTGTCCGGCAGCGTCCTGCCGGTGGCTGCCAAATGGGACCGTGATGGTTCCCTGAAAGCGGAGATCAGCAAAATCACCACCGGCATCACTGCCACCCTGACCAATACCAGCGCTTCGGAGGACGCCCGCGTGGCTGCTGCCCGCAGTCTGCTCGGCCTGCGCTCCGCCAATCCGGAATCGCTGGACACGGTGACCAAACTCCTCGGAACGGATGCCCCGGCTGGCCTGCAGCGCGGTATCGTCAGCGCTCTGGGTGAACTCAATGAACCGTCGCTCGGTGCAGTGGTATGCGCAGCTTACAACAAACTGCCCGCCGACATTCAACCCGTAGCCTTTGAGGCGCTGCTGAAACGCGCTGACTGGACGCTCGCCCTGCTGGATGCGATCACGGCCAAGCAGGTTGACCCCGCCAGCTTCGGCCCGGCGAATGCCTTCCGCCTCCGGACTTATCCGGACAAAGTGGTCGCCAAACGCGCCAACGACATGCTGGATCAACTCAATCCGATGGCCAAGGCCAAGGAGGAGATCATTGCCAGGTTGGCTCCCTTGGTGGAAAAACCGGGCGATGCGGTCCGGGGCAAACTCATGTTCCAGGCCACCTGCGCGACCTGTCACAAGTTCGCAGATTTTGGAGCCGAAATCGGGCCTGGTCTGACCGGCATGGGCAGCCATGGGCCTGCGGAACTGCTCACCGCCATTGTGGATCCCAACCGCGAGGTGGAACCCTCCTTCCTCACTTGGAATATCGAAACCAAGGATGGGCAGTTCTACGCCGGGATCATCGTGCGGGAGAATCCCTCCAGCATCACCCTGAAGAGCCTCGCCGGCCAACAGGAAGTCAAAGTGGCCGATATCAAGAGCCGCGTGAACACCGGCCGCAGCCTGATGCCGGAAGGCTTTGACGGACTGGGTGAGGAAATGCTGCGTGATATCCTGACTTACATGGTTTCGGTGGACGGCGGAAAATTCCGGACCCTCGATCTGCGCAAGGCCTACACCGCCAACACCGCCCAGGGTCTGTATCTCAGCCCGGAAAACAAGGAAGACTCCATCATCCTGAAAAAAACCGGCACCGTGAATGTGGAAGGAATCCCCTTCAATATCCTCGCCCCTGAAAAGAGCGCGACCGGCAATGTGGTGGTGCTGAAAGGTGGTGGCGGTTATGCCCGCACCATGCCCCAGCGCGTTGAAGTGGCGGTCGGTGGCTTCAAGGCCAACCGCCTGCACTTCCTCGGTGGCATCGCCGGATGGGGTGCCAAGGACCCGGGTAAAGGGGAACCCGCCCTCAAGGTGACCGTGAATTTTGCCGATGGCCAGAAAGAGGAATTGTTGGCCCACGACGGGGTGGAGTTCGCGGATTACATTGGCCGCTTTGAAGTTCCGGGTTCGCGCTACGTGCCGGACTTGCTGAGAAACGGAGCTCAACTCCGCTGGTATACCAAACTGCTCAGCCGGACCGGTGCCATCAACAGTGTGGTGCTGGAGAGCTTCGCCAACAGCGTCGCCCCCACCACCCTGGCCATTACGGCTGAACTCGCGGAACCCGGTGCTCCTTCCCCGGGAGTTCTGGCCGAGCCTGCGGCCGCTCCGGTGCCGGCCCCCAAAACGGGCGCGGTCGAAGCCCCCCAAGCCTGGGGAGAAGGAACGCGGGTGCTGCTGGCGGGTGGGGGATCCTCCCACGACTTCCTGAAGTATTTCAAGGAAGCGGATACCGCCATTCTGAAGGGAGCCGGATACGCGGTGCAATACACCGAAGACTTCCAGGTGGCTGCTGCCAAATTGGCGGAGGCCGATGTGCTGGTGTTCAGCACCAACCAGGGGACCTTCGGCAACATCGCCTTCCGGGCGGCTTTGGAACAGTTTGCCGCCAAAGGAAAAGGCATCGTTCTGCTGCACGCCGGACTGTGGTATAACTTCAAGGACTGGCCGGAATTCAACAAAATCTATGCCGGAGGCGGCTCCCGGGGACATGACAATCTGTCGAAGCCCTTCGAGGTCAAAGTCACCAAGCCGGAACATCCCATCATGAAGGGCGTGCCTGCCTCCTTCACCCTGATAGATGAACTCTATTACATGATTCCGGATGCCGCCGGTTCCCCGATTGAGGTGCTGGGGGAAGCCATCAGCGCGCAGAATGGCAAGGTGTTTCCCAACATCTTCACAGTGCGCCACGAGAAGGCCCGCATTGCCGCCATCGCCCTCGGCCACGACGCCCGGGCGCATGACCTGCCTGCCTTCCAGACGCTGCTTAAGAACGCGGTGGCCTGGGCGGCCGGGAAGTAGGTATGGCGGGGTGCCGCGAGATTTGGTCTCGCAATTGCCCCGGCACATGGCACAGGTCCCCGCTTGAAACGCCGCTCCTTTTTTCTCATCGCCCTCGGTCTGCCGGCTTGGCTGCACAGCCAGGCCGCAGAGGCCGACCGGGTCCGTGGGAAGCTGATGTGGGATCCTGTTTACTTGGAGCTTCCTCCCGGAGCCAAGGCCCCATGGGACCGCTGGCTGGCGGAGGGAGCCCGGTTGCGGCAGCATGAAATCGAAATCTTCGGGTTTGAACTGGCCAAATCCGGCCGCCGGCAGGCCGCCCGGGCCAAGGGAGCGACCGGCTTCGAGGTGCCGGAAAAACCGGCCGCCTGGTTCGCGGGCGACGAGGCGGGGAAAATCGCGGACAACCTCCTGACCTGGCAGAGTCCTTCCGGCGGCTGGACCAAGAACACCGCGATGACCCGGCGCCCCCGGGTTGCGGGCCAGCGCTGGTCGCCCTGGGGGGATTGGGATTATGTTGCTACGATCGATAACAAAGCCACTACTTCCCAGATCGAGTTCCTCGCCCGCCTGGCCACCGCCACCGGCAACGCGGCTTATGCGGCCGGGGCGGAACGGGGCCTGCGTTATCTGCTGGCCGCCCAGATGCCCAGCGGAGGCTGGCCCCAGGTCTTTCCGCTTCAGGGCACCTATCATGATCAGATCACTTTCAATGATGACGCCATGGTCCGCGTCCTCATGCAGTTGAGAAATATCAAAAACCGCAAAGCCCCATGGCAATTTGTCAGTGGGGAGCTGAGGACTGAAATCGAAGCCGCGGTGCAAAGGGGCATTGAATGTATCCTGCGTTGCCAGATCCGGGTGAAGGGCACCCTGACCGCGTGGTGTGCCCAGCATCATCCGGTCAGTCTTGTGCCGGTTGGGGCCCGTTCCTACGAACTGGCGTCGCTCAGCGGCGGCGAGACGGTGGGGATCCTGAAGGTGCTGATGTCGCTGGGGAATCCCGTTCCGGAGGTCAGGCGGGCGGTGGAGTCCGGAATTGCCTGGCTGCGCCGGTCGACCGTCGAGGCCGCCGCCCTCGGGAAAAAAGGCACCCGGGGTCCCCAGTGGGCCCGGTTTTACGAAATCGAAACCAACCGACCGCTCTTCAGTGATATGGATGGGGACAGGCGGTTTTCCTTCAGCGAAGTCAAGGTGAAGCGGAACAGTTATTCCTGGTTCACGGATGCGCCGGCAGATCTGCTGAACCGCGATTATCCAGCCTGGTTGCGCAAGCATGCCGCCCGGAAGTGACCAGTGCCACCGGTGTGTTCCGGGGATTCTTTCAACATGGCGGGAGATAGTCCGCCTCAAGTGGAAAATATTTTCGTAGCCACAAGGGCCGGACCTGGGGATGATCAACCAATGAGGTGGTCTTCCCGTTTTCGTCCGGTCTTTTTTCCTGTGGTGGTCCTGTTGGCTGGCACGCTGCCAGTGATAGGGCAAGGGGCATGGCGCGCGCGTGCGGTGGCGGTGGAGCCGGTAGCACTTCCTGCGGGCCCGGTGTGGCTGCGGAGCTGGCTCAAGGTTCCTGACAATATGGTGGACCCGGCGGGAAGCGATCTCTGGCGCGACTCCATGACCCTGACCCTGCAGCATCTGCCAGGGGACGTCTCTGTTTTGCTGAATGGAGTGGAGATCATCAAAACCGTGGACCTGCCGGATGAGCCGCGGCGGTTCAAAGTGCCTAAAGGCATTCTGAAAAAAGCGGCGTGGAATGCGCTGGTGATCCGCTTTCAGGGCGCTGCCGCGCCGCAGGGGCTCACGGTGGCTCCGGTTTTTGCAGGGTATTTTGATGAAGTCCGCCTCGGGCTCCCTTGGCAGCTTTCGACGGTTGAGCCCACGCCGGCTGAGTTGATGGCAACGACGGTGGCACCCTCTGCGGCAGCGTATGGGGAGGGAGACTTCCTCCCGGGCACGACGGTGCTGCAGGCGAACCCCAACCCGGAGCGCGGGAAGTTTGTGCCGCCGGAGGAGGCGTTGCGGCTCCTGAAGACAGAGCCGGACCTTGTGGTGGATGAGTTGCTCCATGAGCCGGAGGTGGCCCAGCCCACCCAGGTGAGTTGGGATGACCGCGGCCGGCTCTGGGTGGCGCAATACCGGCAGTATCCCTATCCAGCCGGGGTCAAAATGATCAGCCGGGACAAGTATTATCGTTCCAAGTATGACCGGGTGCCGCCCCCGCCACCGGATCAGACACCGGGCGCGGATGTGATCTCAGTGCATGAGGACACCGATGGCGATGGCCGCTATGATGCCCACAAACAGGTCCTGACAGGTCTGAACATGGCCAATGCGGTGCTGACGGGTCACGGCGGGATCTGGGTGATGAATCCGCCATATCTGGTTTTTTATCCCGATGCGGATGCCAATGACGTGCCGGATGACCGGCCGGAAGTGCGGCTCCAGGGGTTCGGTCTGGAGGATACCCACAGTGTGGCCAATGGTCTGGCGTGGGGGCCGGATGGCTGGATCTATGGCGCCCAGGGCAGCACCACCACCAGCCGCGTGACGCGCCCCGGCCTTGATGCGGCGGGGTCGCCGGGCGTCTTCGTGGAAGGTTGCATGGTCTGGCGGTATCATCCGGAAAAGCGGCTCTACGAAATCTTCGCGGACGGCAGCGGCAACACCTTCGGGATCTCCTTTGATGCCGAAGGCCGGCTTTTTACAGGACACAATGGCGGCGACACACGGGGCTGGCATCATGTCCAGGACGGGCTCTATCTGAAGCAGGGGAAGGATGCCGGTAAATTCGGTCCAGCCCCGAATCCCTATGCCTTTGGCGAGCTGCCCATGATGCGGAGCACCCATCCGGTGGCCCGCTTTTCGCACATGACCCTGATGGCCGAAGGCACCGCGCTGCCGGCACGTTGGCGCGGCCAGTTCGCGGCCGCGGATCCGCTGCACCACAACATCGTGGCCGCGGGGCGGTACCGCGAGGGATCCACTTTCCACACCACAGATGCCGGGAAATTCCTCCACTCGGACGATCTGACCTTCCGGCCCGTGTATCTGGCGAATGCCCCGGACGGCTCGCTGCTGGTGGCTGATTTCCGTGAGGAATACATCGCGCATGGCCAGAACTATCAAAGTCAGATCGACCCCTCGACCGGCCGGATTTACCGGCTGCGCGGCAAGGATCTGCCGCTGGAGCGGGAAGTGGACTTGTCCAAAAAGACCGCGGAGCAGTTGGTGAAACTGTTGTCGCATCCGAATGTGTGGCAGCGCCAGACGGCGGTGCGCCTGCTGGGCGCGCAACGTGAGGCCGCGCCCCTGCTGGAAGCGCAGCTGGCGGGGGAGTCCACGCATCCCGCTTTGGAGGCGCTTTGGGCCCTCGGCCAAATGGGAAGCCTGCCTGAACCTCTGGCCCTGCGCGCTCTGCAGCACCCCGCGCCGATGGTGCGCGCCTGGACCATCCGCCTGCTGGGGGATGAACGCCGCCTTTCCCCGGCAGTGATGGGAGCCATCTCCCGGTTGGCCGCCACCGAGCCGGATGCGGAGGTGCGTTGCCAGATCCTTTCCACGGCCCGGCGGCTGGGGGTGACGGATGCCCTGGCGTTGACAAAAGCTGTCGCCAGCCGCAGCGGGGATGAGGAGGATGCCTTTATCCCGCTGATGGCGTGGTTTGTCATCGAATCGCACTGTGCCCGGGACCGGGAGGCGGTCCTGGCTTTGTTTGAGGAAACCGCCTTCCAACGTTCGCCGCTGGTGGCGAAGCACCTGTTGTGGCGCCTCATGCGGCGTTTTGCGGAGGCGGGGACCCGCCAGGAATGGGTCGCCTGCGCCACGTTGCTGGACCGGGCACCGGGGGCCGCGGAGCGGAAGGCGCTGATGCAGGGATTTGACGAGGCCTTCCGGGGCCGGTCCCTGCCGGTGCTGCCCGACGAACTCATGAAGGCGCTGGCAGCGGGTGGCCAGATGACCCTGACAATGCGGGTGCGTCAGGCCGAACCCGCGGCCCTGACAGAGGCTCTGGCCCTGCTCAAAGATACCAAAGCCGTGCCTGCCGACCGGCTCGCCGTGGTCAGGGTTTTCGGTGAAGTGAAGCATCCTGCCGCGGTGCCGGAATTGCTGGGCATTGCCAAGGCCGACGGTCCGGTGGAACTGCGGATAGCGGCCTGCACCGCACTGCAAATCTATGATGACTCCGTGATTGGGGAAAAGGTGCTGCAAGCCTGGACTGAGCTTCCGGCCCCGGTCCAATCCGCCTCACTCAATCTGCTGACCAGCCGGCCCGCCTGGAGCCGGCTCCTGTTGGAGGCCGCGGCCACGGGCCGGGTGGCGACGGCGGGATTCTCCGCCGATGTGCTCGGCCGTCTGCGGTTGCACCGGGACGATGCGTTGAAGACGCTGCTCGACCAGCATTTCCCCGCGACGCTCCCTCCGGCCAGCGCGGCACTGCGCCCGCGCATTCAGGAGGTGGCTGCCATCATCGCGGCGAAACCGGGCGATCCCTACAAGGGAGAGCCGCTCTACATGGCAAAATGCGCCGCCTGTCATACCCTGTTTTTCAAAGGGGGTAAGATCGGCCCGGATCTGACCAGCTATCAGCGCGATGACCTCGGCACCATGCTGGTCAGCATCATCGATCCCAACGCGGAGATCCGCGAAGGCTTCGCCAATCATCTCGTCACTACCAAAGATGGCCGCACCCTCAGCGGCTTTCTCGCGGATCAGGATGCCGGAAACCTGGTCCTGCGCGGATTTGACGGGGCCGACATCAATCTCCGCCGCGATGATGTGGCCACGCTCACGCCCGCCGGTTTCAGCCTCATGCCTCCCGGTCTGCTGGAGGGTATGAGCGATGAGGACATCCAGCACCTGTTCGCCTATCTCCGTCAATCCCAGCCGATCACCAAATAACCCCTTGCTATGAAACCCATCCTTACCCTGTTGTTCGCCACCATGCTCAGTCTTCATACCCATGCCGGGGATCTGAAACTGGGCATCATCGGGCTCGATACCTCGCACTGCACCGCTTTCACGGAGCTTATCAATGACGCGGCACACAAGGATCATGTGCGTGGCGCCAAAGTGATCGCCGCCTTCAAGGGAGGCAGTCCTGACATTCCCTCCAGTATCAGCCGCGTGGAGGAATATACCGCCGTGCTGCGCGATAAATTCGGCGTGAAGATCCATGATTCCATTGAGGATGTCTGCCGTGAGGTGGATGCTGTGATGATCGAAAGCGTCGATGGCCGCCCGCACCTCGCGCAGGCGCGGATTGTCATCGCCGCCGGCAAGCCGCTCTACATTGACAAGCCGCTCGGCGGCACCTTGAAGGATGCCCTGGAGATCATCAGTCTCGCGGAAAAAGCCGGCGTGCCTTTGTTCACTTCCTCCTCTTTGCGCTTTGCAAAAACAACCCAGGCCGTCCGCGGCGGCAGCATCGGCAAGGTGCTGGGCGCCGTGACCACCAGCCCGGCCCACCTTGAAGCCACGCATCCGGATCTGTATTGGTACGGCGTTCACGGCTGCGAGTCGCTGTTTACTGTCATGGGCACCGGATGCGAATTCGTCGAGCGCCGCAGCACCGCGGACGGCAAGATCGAAGTCGTCGGCCAATGGAAAGGAGGCCGTCAGGGCATTTTCCGCGAAAGCAACACCTACGGCGGAACTGCGGTGGGAGAAAAAGGGGAAGCGCCTATCGGGGCCTTTGATGGCTATGCCCCCCTGGTGGTGGAAATCGTGAAGTTCTTCCAGACCAAAAAATCCCCGGTGGACATCGCGGAAACCAAGGAGCTTTTCGCCTTCATGGAAGCCGCCGATGAAAGCAAACGTCAGGGGGGCAAGCCCGTCCTGCTGAAGGAGGTGCTGTCCAAAGTCTCCGTGGAATAACGGAACCGCAAGGCCCACGCCGGAAAATTCAATTTGTTCACCTAGCCCTTATGGTTTCCCCACCATTCCCCTCCCTGCTGTTGACTGGTCTCGTCTGCCTCGCGGCGGCCCTGCCGCCGGCGCGGGCCGCCGATCCCTATGAATCGTATGTGAAGAACTCGGAAGACTTCCGCCCCGTCAAGCAGGACAAGGCATGGGCCTGGCAGGCTTTTCCCGGGTGGACGTTCATGCCGTGGACCTATCAATGGTCCATCGGGTTTACCAAGGACTCGGGCCAATGGAGCGTGGACCACGGCTACAATGGAGCTTTTGTGGATCGCGACGGGATCGGGGCCGGCGGAGTGAAGACGGGAAGGCTGGACTGGATCAATCAGTTCAAGCTGAGGTTCTACGTCGATCACGCGGCCGACAAGGGCTTGCTGCATTTGTGGGATGGCAATGCCGTGAAACCCCATCTTGACCAGTTGCACGGCACCGGCGTCCGTCCGGTTCCGCTCAATGAGGCCACCCGGGGCAGACTGCAGGAACATTTGCGGAAGAACATTGCTGCGGTGAAGGGATCGCCCTGGCGTGCAGCATATGCCCTCGATGATGAACCGTCCTGGGGGCACTTTATCCATCCGGCGATGTGGCAGGTGACGGATGACGCAGCAGCCTATC
>JAYUWQ010000776.1:0-3241 GCA_043753485.1 bacterium | reverse complement strand
AAGACCGCAGCCATGCGCTGAGCAAGTTCCGACTTTGAATCCAACACGTCGGGCGTGCCGAATTTTGCGATCACGTTGGCCCCGACGCTGATATCGCGCTCTGCCGCCACAATCTCCTCGATCTGCCGCAGGAACCACCGGTCGATCTTCGTCAGGTCAAACACCTCCTCCACGCTGTAGCCTTCGCGGAAGGCGACCCCGAGCCAGAAGATACGTTCCGCATTGGGAATGCTCAGTTTCCTGACAATTTCTTCCTTCGGCGGATTCACCGGATCTTTGCCGTCGGCACCCAGTCCAGCGCGTCCGGTTTCCAAACTTCTCAACGCTTTTTGCAGCGATTCCTTGAACGTGCGCCCGATAGCCATGGCTTCGCCCACGGACTTCATCTGGGTGGTCAGGGTGGCGTCGGCGGTGGGGAATTTTTCGAAGGTGAAACGCGGGATCTTGGTGACGACGTAGTCGATGGTCGGCTCGAAACTGGCGGGGGTTTCGCGGGTGATGTCGTTTTTGACTTCATCCAAGGTGTAGCCCACGGCGAGTTTGGCGGCGATTTTGGCGATGGGGAATCCGGTGGCCTTGGAGGCGAGCGCGGAGGAGCGGCTGACGCGCGGATTCATCTCGATCACGATCATGCGGCCGGTGTCAGGATGCGTGGCAAATTGGATATTGGAGCCACCGGTTTCCACGCCGATCTCGCGGATCACGGCGAAGCTGGCGTCGCGCATGATTTGGTATTCACGATCCGTTAGCGTTTGGATCGGAGCGACGGTGATGGAGTCGCCGGTGTGGACGCCCATGGGGTCGAGGTTTTCGATGGAACAGATGACCACGCAATTATCGGCGTGGTCGCGCATGACCTCCATTTCATATTCCTTCCAGCCGAGCAGGCTTTCGTCGATGAGGACTTCGCTGACGGGAGACAGATCAATCCCGCGGGCGCAGATGGTTTCGAATTCCTCACGGTTATACGCAATGCCGCCGCCGGTGCCGCCGAGGGTGAATCCCGGACGGATGATGAGCGGGAAAGTGCCGATGTCATCGGCCACGCGGCGCGCTTCCTCCATGGTGTGGGCGATGCCGCTCTTGGGCATGTCGAGGCCGATCTTGATCATGGCCTCCTTGAACTTCATGCGGTTTTCGCCCTTCTCGATGGCGTCCGGTTTGGCCCCGATCATCCGCACGTTGTGTTTCGCCAGCACTCCGGTGTGGTGCAGGGTCATGGAAAGATTCAGCGCGGTCTGGCCGCCGAGGGTAGGCAACAGGGCATCCGGTTTTTCGCGCTCGATGATTTTTTCCACCACCTCGGGCGTGAGCGGCTCGATGTAGGTCCTGGCGGCGAATTCCGGGTCCGTCATGATGGTGGCCGGATTGGAATTGATGAGGACGACGGTGTAGCCCTCCTCCTTCAGGGCCTTGCAGGCCTGGACGCCGGAGTAGTCGAATTCGCAGCCTTGGCCGATGACAATGGGGCCGGAGCCGATCACGAGGATTTTGCGGATGGAGGTGTCCTTGGGCATGGAATGGGGAAAAATGGGAAAAGCGACCGGTTACTGGCACGCGGGGTGAGGGGTGGCAAGAGTGTTTAGGCGATCCCGGGTCCATTGCGCATTGGACTTGCGGCGGGGCGGGCTGTTCGCTATGGCAAGCGGCTTCACTTCTTTTCTCCACTCCAAACACACTCAAAACATATGAACCGGAAAATTCGCATGGGCATGGTCGGCGGCGGACGCGGCGCTTTTATCGGAGGCGTGCACCGGATGGCCGCGGCTCTGGATGGCCAAATCGAACTGGTCTGCGGGGCTTTTTCTTCCGATCCAACCCGGTCCAAGGCCTCCGGGGCGGATCTTTTCCTGCCCGCGGAACGCTGCTACGGCACCTATGAAGAGATGATTCTGGCCGAAAAGGCCCTGCCAGTGGGTGAGCGCATGGATTTCATGGTGATCGTGACGCCGAATCACATGCACTTCCCGCCCGCCAAAATGGCGCTGGAAAACGGGTTCCACGTCCTGTCCGACAAACCGGCGACCTTCAATCTGGCCGAGGCCAAGGAATTGGCCCAAATCGTCAAGAGCACCGGTCTGCTTTACGGAATCACTTACAACTACACCGGCTACCCCCTGATGCGCGAAGCCCGGCAGATGATCGAGCAGGGCAAACTCGGCAAGATCCGCAAGGTGGTGGTCGAATACCCGCAGGGCTGGCTGGCCACCCTGCTGGAAAAGACCGGTCAAAAACAGGCCGCCTGGCGCACCGATCCCAAGATCTGCGGCGCGGCAGGTTGCATGGGGGACATCGGCACCCACGCGATCAATCTCGCGGAATACGTCACCGGCCTCCACATCAAGGAACTGGCCGCCGATCTCACCGTCTTTGTGGAAGGCCGCCAGTTGGAGGATGACGGCAACGTGCTGCTGCGGTTCAACAACGGAGCCAAAGGCGTGCTGCACTCCAGCCAGGTCAGCGTGGGTTGCGAAAACAACCTGAGTCTCCGCGTCTACGGCGAAACCGGCGGCATCGAGTGGAGTCAATTGGACCCCAACACCATGATTGTCACCTCGCTGGACCAGCCCAAACAGATTTTCCGCACCGGCATGGGTTATCTCGGCAGCGCGGCAGCGGCGGCCACCCGCACCCCGGCTGGTCACGTGGAAGGTTACCTGGAGGCCTTCGCCAATATATACAAAAACTTCACCAATCATCTCCGCGCCGTGGCCACCGGAGCCACCCCGAATCCCCTGGACCTCGACTATCCCACCATTGAAGAGGGTCTGGCGGGCATGGCCTTCATCGAAGCGGTGGTGGAGTCCTCCGCCAAAAATGCGGCATGGACGCCGCTCAACTACACCCCCACGCCGCGTGTGGGTTATGGGGATGCGGTGGTGAAGATCGACCGCGGCGGACTCAGTGCCTGAGGGCTGGCTCCCCGCCTCTTTGGTAACGCATCGGCTTCATCAGCCACCGGCCGCGCCGGGGCCCATCAGTCAAAGTCAGCTGATGCTGGCTCCGGCGTGGCTGAAATAGACATGCGCAATCCGGTCGGAGAGGCGGTAGACCGCCTGGGTGATGTCCCCGATTTCGGCCGCGAGAGACGGAGCGGGCACGTCGGAGTTGAGGGCGCGGAGTTTTGAGGCGAGGTCGGCGGTGAGGCGTTGTTTGAGGCCCGGATCGGTCCGTCCGGGCATGGCCGGAAGGTGCGCGAGATGCTCTTCGATCGAGAGAACCTGGAAGAGGGCGGAGCGGG
>JAYUWQ010000775.1:0-3246 GCA_043753485.1 bacterium | reverse complement strand
TGCCGGGCTGCCCTTCCCGGAACAACTGACCCGAAGCACGGACGGCATATGCCTGGAGGTCATCCCCGGCCGCCGTGGTCAGCAAAGACGAAGCGGCGGTCAATTGGCGGGTCGTCTCGAGGAGGCCGATGGCTTCCTTCACGAAATTCGGGGAAGCCCCCGGAGCCTTTACCAGAGTGAGGACCTGCTGTTCCAGATCGGCCACCTTGCGGCGTTTCAATTCCTGTTTGGTCTCGATGCGGATCCAGTCCTCGGGAGCCTTGAGCTGTTCCAACAATTCCGCCACACTCAGCTTTGCATAGTCCGGCTGCGGGGAAAGCGCACGTCCCTTGGCGGTGATGCGCCAGATGCGGCCGTGCTCGCGGTCGCGGCGGGCATCATGGAAATCGACTTCGCCGTGCTGGATGATCGGGTTGAACCAATCGGCCAGATACAACGCACCGTCTGGACCCATGCGGGTATCCACGGGACGGAAGGAGCCATGGGTGGAAGCGACCACGTCTTCCAACTGCTGGGAGGAAAAACCACTGCCTTCAGGCTTCACCGCAAAGTGGTTCACCCGGTGCCCGCGGAAGTCATTGGTGATCATATGCCCCTGCCAGGCGTCAGGGAAATGCCGTCCACTGATGATCTCCAGACCGGCGTGCTTCGGCTGCCCTGGATTCATGCCCTTCAGGATGCGGGGGAGCTGGTTAGGCAGGCAAATGAAGGTAGCGCCGGGGAAGGTGTAGTTGATCCCCTCGCCGTAGGCTCCATCGGTAGTGAAGGTCTGGCCCCACTGGTCCCAAACCATGCCCCAGGGATTCACCTGGCCCATGGAGTAAACCTCCAGCCGGCCGGTTTCCGGACGATACTGCCACCAGCCGCTGCCGCGCAACTCCCTGACACCATAAGGCGTTTCGATGCGGCTATGGATGTAGACGCTCTGGGCAAAATACAGGCAACCATCCGGGCCGCGTTTGATGCTGTGCAGAATATGGTGGGTATCCTCCGTGCCGAAGCCGCTGAGCAGGACTTTTGTCTGATCCGCCCGGCCATCGCCATTGGTGTCCTTCATGAAGAGCAACTCGGTGCTGTTGGCCACATAAGCCCCGCCATCACCTGGCAGGATGCCTGTAGGGATCAGCAGGCCTTCGTAGAAGACGGTGGACTTGTCCGCGGTGCCATCGCGGTTGGTATCCTCCAATATCACAATCTTGTCGGCTTGGGTCTGGCCGGGCTTGATGTGGGGATAGATGGCACTGCTGGCCACCCAGAGGCGCCCTTTTTCATCCCACGCCATCTGGATCGGTTTGGCAATGAGGGGTTCCTGGGCAAAGAGATTGATCTCCAAACCAGGGGCCATCTGGAAGGTGGCTTTTTCGGCCGCAGCATCCACCGGCGGCAGTTCCTTCAGATCCCGCTGAGCCGGAGCCGGGAGGGTGAAAGCGGCTGAAATCAAAACAAAAGAGGTTTTTTTCATAACATCAAAAAGTATAAAATGGGAGGGAGGCGCGGGATGGGATCATTTACCCGGCAGCAGGGCATGGATGGCCGTCTCCTTTTCTGTCACCAACGGCTCAAAGAGCTGGACCTCGGAAGCGTTGTTGCCCTGCTCATGCTTGCGCGAGCCAAAGAGGTAGATCTCGTTCTGTGGACGCCAGCGGTAGAAATAGAGCAGATTCTTCTGCACCACCAAGGGACGCAACTGGTCCGGCACCCTCGCCGCCGGGGCCACCTGGAGGGCTTTCAGGAAGGCGGGGACAATGGAGGCATAACCGCTGGCGGTGAAGGTCACCCCGTTTTCCGAATCCACCGGCGCGTTCCCCATGGCACCGAAAAGATCAGCAAAACGCAGGCCGCGTTCCCGGGCCAGACCGGCGATGGCCTGGCTGGTGGCGGCCCGGTCCTTGTTGTGGGCTGTCATGTCCGGAAAAGGCACCGGCAGAGTCTGGGCCGCGGGAGGCGACATCAGCACCACTCCGGCCTGGCTGGTTTCCTGGATCATGGCGAGCAGGGTGCGGTAGGACTTCAGGAAGTCCTCGCGTCCGGCCTCCCCCTTGAAGGCATCGACGGCACCATAACAGGAAATCACCACTGTGGGCTTGAGGTTGGCCAGTTGCTGTTTCAGGCGGTCAAATCCCTCGGCAGGCGGCCCGAAGTAGGCCCGGCTTTCGGCCCGCGGGGTATCGCCGGACCAGCCCAGATTGCGGAACCGGATGTTCTGACCCGCATAGGCGGCAGTGAGCGCCGTTTCTAGGTAACCGTAGTTGCCATCCCTCTCGATGAAGGTGTCGCCCAGCAGGACGACCAGATCACCGCTTTTCAAGGTGAGCGGGCCGTCGACGGCCAAGGGACCAGCGAGGGCGGCAGAGCCATGAGACCAACAAAGCATGGCAGCGGACAAAGAAAGCAGGGATCGGTGCATAAGAAAAGGAACTGTGAAAACGGCGGCAAGGACCCAATGCTTGCGGAAATCGGCAGGAAATGTCCAGCCGGGAAAGCCACGATCACTTCCCCAATTCCGATCCAGGATCTCCGGTCCGGCCACGCTTCAGGCGAGGATCCGTAACCAAGCCCCGAGGTGGGCCTCCCAGGTCAGGGGACGCACCGTTTCCCGGGCCGCGGCCCCGCAGCTGGCCCGCTGAGCCTCCGGCAGCGCCAGCACCCGCGCCAGCAAGGCAGACAATTCGTCCACCCTGGAGGGATCGCTGATCACAAAACCATTCTGCCCTTCCCTGACAAATTCCACGGCCCCATCGGCGGCAGAGATCAGCCCAGGCAGCCCGCAGGCCATGCTTTGGAGGACGGTGTTGGCGCAGGCGTCGTAGTGGGTGGGGTGGACGAACCAATCGGCCGCCTGATACCACCGCAGCAGGTCAGCCCGGCCGAGACCGGTGACGCGGCCGGCCAGACCATGTTTTTGGATGACGCCCTGCCAGGCGTCGAGGGATTGACCCGCCACCCAGAGACGCGCTTCCGGGATTTGCGCGAGGGCCGGCAGCAGGGTGCCCAGTCCTTTGCGGCGATGGTCGAGGGAGGCAAATAACAGCGCCGGGGTATGGGCCGGGATGCCCAGCTTTTCGCGGAGCTCGGTGCGGGTGGCGGCATCAGGGGCCGGCTTCCATCGGTCCGTATCCACGGCGGTGTGGATCACCGAGACGCGCTCTGCAGGCACTTGATAGGCTTCGGCCAGTTCGGCGCGGACTTTGGCGGAGTTGACAATAAAATGCCGGGTCTGTCCGCCAGTGTAAAGTTTCCGTTCGA
>JAYUWQ010000774.1:0-8393 GCA_043753485.1 bacterium | reverse complement strand
GGATGCCCAGCTGCCGGGCCCGGTGTCCGGCACGGTCGTGCTGACCAGCAATGCGGTGAATACTGCGGTTTTTGATTTCCCGGTATCGGGTTTGGTGGTGACGCCGGAGATTGTGGTGAGGGATGGCGCTGACGCCGCGTCGCCAGATTTGGTTTCCGGGCAAAACGCCGCCGTGGACTACGGACGGAGTGTGCAGGGAACTCCGGGATCGCGCTCCTTCACGATATCGAATACCGGCACCGCCCCTCTCCTGTTGAAGGCCCTGACGGTTCCGGCCGGTTATACTCCCTCGCTGCCGGTTTTGCTGCCAGGAGTGGTGGAACCGGGAGGCTCATTGACGATCGGGATTGACCTGACCGCCACCGTGCCGGGCGTATATGCAGGGGGCGTGAAGGTGGAAAGTGATGATATGGACGAAGGCGTTTTCTCATTTCCCGTGACGGGCGAAGTGTTCATCCCGGCACCAGTGGTTTCCGTCCGGGGCACGGCCACTACCCTCAACCGTCAGACGGGATTGCGGGAACAAAGTCTTTCCATTGCGAATGACACCACCGCCACGGTGCCGGCCTATCTGCTGCTGATCCGGGGTCTGCCGCCGGGAGTTTTGGTCCAAAATGCCAGCCGGGTCCGGTCTGACGGAACGGCAGAAGTCCTGATCCGCCAGCCCCTCGGCCCGCGCGCTTCATTCACCGTGCTGCTGGAATATTACTCCACCAACCGTCAGCCGATTGTGATAGAGCCGGTGATCTCCGTGGAAGTGGTGCTGACGCCTCCTGACAATTCCGTCGCAGGCGGCACGGGAACACTGGCCGTGGAACGCCTTGTGGCTTTGCCGGAGGGGGGGATGCTGCTGGAGTTCTCCTCCACTCCGGGACGCCTCTATGAGATTCAATACTCCAAAGACGGCACCTCCTGGAAAGCCAGCCAGCCGACGGTCCAAGCCGCAGCCAACCGCACGCAGTGGATCGATCAGGGTCCGCCCCGCACGGATAAAATCCCTGGTCTGGATGGAAGCCGGTTTTACCGGGTGAAAGATGTGACGCCCTGACCCCGCTCCTCCCTGGCTGCCTGATTTCCCCGATTTCCTCTCTTCGCTCCAACAATGAAAATCTGCCCTGTTTTCCGGTCCGCCGGGTCATTTCTCCTCTGCACCACCGCGGTCCTGGCCGGTGATCCGCAGTCCAAGGCACCCGTGGTTCCGCCTCCCGCCTTTGGGACGGCTAGTCAGCCCCCGCACTTCCGGGTTTCCGCCGGATGGATGCACCGCAGCCTGGGGGGAGTCAATTTTCAATCGGGTTCCCGCTCCCAATCCGTGCGGGTGCCCCGGTTTTTTGGTCAGGACACCCGGCGGGATGCGCCGGTGGGTCCGGCGGATACGGTGGGAGACCGATTTTATGAGGATGGCTTTGTGAAGGTGGATCAGGGAACCTTTTATGACGGAACCACCGCGCACGGGGGTTACGATGACAGCGCCCAGGTGCAGGGGGATGGGTTGGAATTCCACGCCTCAGGCAGCCGCCATGAAACCACCCCGGCGACCACCGCCTATGAACCGGCGGGAGAATGAAACTTTGATAGCGAAGGAGCGGCTCCCGTTATCCAGTTGGATTGGGCTTATGAAATGAATCCGGTCGGGTCCCTCGGTTTGCAGGCGCAATGGTCCCTCCTCGGAATTGACGGCAGCCACCGCGGCAGGAACGTTTCCGCCACCCGGACCGCCCGGGATTACCGCGTGAATTTCACCGACCGTTATGCGCTCCAGGGTATCATCCTACCCAGCGCACCCTATCAGGGATCAGGGTCGGGCAATGGCCCGCTGCTGGACAATCTGCCCGGCAGCCGCAGCCGCACGGAAATACTCATCGGAGAAGACCGCGTGGATTTGTTCAATGATGTCCGTGAATCGCTGGAGGTGGACCTCAACACCGTCTCCATCGGGCCTTCCGTCAGTGCCAGGCTGGGTCCGGTCAGTCTGCAAGCCGCCGCCGGACTCGCTCTTAGTATTGCCTCCTGGGATGCCTCGTAGCGGGAATCGCTGTTGGTGGCCCGGAATGGCGGCAAGGTCCGCACCCTGGCCAAGTGGAGCGAAAAGGCCGGCGGCACGGATGTCGTGCCCGGATTTTTCCTGCAGGGCGCCCTGATCCTGCCGGTCACCTCCCGCATCACTCTGACGGGTTTTGGCCGATGTGATTGGAGCGAAACCCTCCACGGGGACATCGGCCCTTCCACCTTTTCAGTGGATCCCGGCGGTTGATCCGCAGGAGCCATGATTTGGGTGGCATCTTGAAAAAGAATTCATTCCCGCAGGTGGGGGGCATACCCGGCGCCGGGGACCGTCCGGGCGTGATCTCCGCGGTCGCGCCTCAGCCCGCCCGGGGATTAATATATTCCGCGGGAATTGCCTGTGGGCGTTTGGGAGCCGGAGGCTGAGCGTCTCAGATTTCGGCAACCGTTCCGGGGTCGGCAGTTGAGCGTGGGGGGAGGCTGACTAGCCGCTGAAGTAGGTGTAGCTCTTCAGGTTCCGGCGGTAGGCCTTGTAGAGCGCGGCGGCTTGTTCCTCGGTGATTTTCTTCTGGGTGGCGGGCTCTTCGGTGAGGGTCTTGAAGCGCTTCAGGAGGTCGCGGGGGACGTATTCGAGGTAGCTGAGGACTTCCTCGGCGGTGTCGCCTTCGAGTTGGCGGCTGTAGCTGATTTTGCCGCCGCGGAGGCGGACGGTGACGACGCTGGTGTCGCCGAGGAGGTTGTGCAGGTCACCGAGGGTTTCCTGGTAGGCGCCGACGAGGAAGACGCCCATCATGTAGTCTTCATTGCCTTTGAGGGCGTGGAGGGGAATGGTGGCGGATCGTTTGCCGTTTTCGCCGATGAAGCAGTTGAGGACGCCTTCACAGTCGCAGGTGACGTCGGAGATGACGGCTTCGCGGGTGGGTTTTTCGTCGAGACGGTGGAGGGGGGTGACGGGCAGGAATTGCTGGATGGCCCAGACGTCCGGCAGGCTTTGGAACATTGAGAAATTGCCGTAGTAGAAGTCGGCGAGGCGCGTGCGCAGGCCGGTCATTTCCTCGCTGGTGTCGTGCTGGGTGCGCTGGGAAACCAATGTCAGGACGTGCCAGTAAATGCGGTCGCCGAGGGCGCGCTCGCGCAGGGAGACCTGGCCGGTCCGGAAGAGGGTCAGCAATTCGTCCCGGTAGAAGACGATGTCGGTGTAGGTTTCCTGGGCACTGGTGCTTTCGAGGTTCTCGATGACCTCCAGCATGGACTTCAGGGTGTCGCTGGAGCCGCGGGGGAGCTTGGGCAGGGGCTCGTCGCTGGCCATGCGGTTCACATCAAGGATATCGAAGACGAGCACGCTGTAATAGGCGACCACGGCGCGGCCGGATTCCGTGACGATGTCCGGGTGGTTGACGCCGGCTTCGTCCATCACTTTCTGGACGGATTCGATCAAGTCCGCGCAGTATTCGCGCATGCTGTAATTCATGCTGTTTTCGTCGGCCTGCTTTTTGCCCGAATAATCGACCGCGAGACCACCGCCGAGATTGAGCAGGCCCATGGGCGCGCCTTCCTTGACGAGGTTGACATAAACGCGGGCCGCTTCCTGGGCGGCGAGGCGGATGGTGGAGACCTTGGGGATCTGGGAGCCCTGGTGATAGTGCAGCATGCGCAGGCACTTCAGCTTGCCCATGGCCTTGAGTTCATCGACCACGCGGATGGTCTGGGAGAAGTTGAGGCCGAAGGGCGAGCGGTCGCCGGCGGATTCAGCCCAGTGGCCGCTGCCTTTGGTGGAGAGCTTGATGCGGATGCCGAGGGTGGGCTCGATGCCGAGCTTTTTGCTGCGCTCCATCACGAGTTCCAGTTCGGGCGGCATTTCGAGGACCAACACGACATTCAGGCCGAGTTGCTTGGACTGGAGGGCGAGATCGATGAATTCGGCGTCCTTGTAGCCATTGCAGATCAGGAGGGCCTCGCGGTCATGCATGAAGGCGAGGGCGGCGAGCAGTTCCGGCTTGGAGCCGACTTCGATGCCGTAGTGGTATTGCCGGCCGTATTCGGTGACTTCCTTGACCACCTGCTGCTGCTGATTGACTTTGATCGGGTAGACGCCGCGGTAGCGGCCCTTGTAGCCTTGATTGCGGATTTCCTCCCGGAAAGTTTCGTTGAGTTCCTTGATGCGGGCGTAGAGCAGATCGGGGAATCGGAAAAGGGCCGGGAGATGAAAGTCCTTGTTCTTCTTCATCAGGCCGCGGATGATTTGCGGCAGGGAGACCTCGGCGAAATCCGTGTTGTTTTGCAGGCGGACGGTCACTTCACCGGCTTTGTTACCGCTGAAATAGCCATTTCCCCACCGGGGCAGGCCGTACAATTCCAGGGAATCCTCCACACCCCACACTTCCGGTTCAGGCAGTGCGGCAGTGACGGGGAGGGCGGCAGGCGGGCGGGGAGTGGCGGAACTGTCTTTCATGTAGGGTCAAATCAGGCGGGCAGGGTAGCGCGTTTACGGGGGAATGAAGGGGAATTTTTGTGATTTTTTCAGACCAGCAGCCGGGGGTTTTGCCAAGCCCGGGTCCGCCACCGCTGGAAGTAAATCATCCCCTGGCAGAAAATGTAGAATGTGGCGACGGCCCAGATGCCGGCTGACCCGGCGGCGGGGAGGAAGGTGACCATGGCGAGGCCTCCTCCCAGCAATACCACCAGGCTGAGCGTGAGATTCACCGCACTGGGCCAGACGGTGTCGCCCGCCCCGGTCAGGGCATTGATATAGGTCACGTTCATGGCGTCAAAGAACTGGAAGGCGGCCACCCAGAAAATGGCCTGCTGGCTGATGGCGATGATGGCGGGGTCGGCGGTGAACAAGCGGATGATGAAGTTTCCGAGGATCACATAGATCAGGGCCATGGTGGTCATCCAGCCGGCGATCAGCAGAAACCCGGCCCGGGTGTAACGGCGGGCGAGCAGGTAATCCCGCGAACCCACCGCACGGCCGACCAAAGTCAGGACGGCGGCGGCGAGCCCATCGGCCGGCAAAAAGGACAGGCTGATGCAGCGGGACATGATGGAGTGCGCTGCAAGGTGGCTTTCCCCGAAAAAGCTGATGAGCCAGACCAGCACCACTCCCCAGGCAAGGAAGTCCAGACTTCCATGCATGCCAATCGGCAACCCGGTGCGGATGAGACGCCCGGTTCTTTTTTTGCAAAACCCGGCCTTGGTGGAACCGAAATCCCTTCTCATGCGCGAGGGCAGCAGGAACATCCCCAGCATGATGAGCGCCTGCAGACTGGTGGCGAATACCGTGCCCCATGCGATGCCGGCGAATCCCATGGCAGGCAGTCCCGCATACCCAAAGGTGAGCCCGTAGCTGAGAAACACATTGGCGAAAACCCCTGCCAGGGTGGCCGTCATGACCGGGGTGGTTCTGCCCAGGCCGGTGAAAAAATTACCGATGGCCGCTGAGATCATCAGGGGGGCCATCCCCAGCAAACTGATCTGGAAATAGCTGACCTCCAGGGCAATCAGGGTTTCCGAGCGGGTTTGCACGAGGGTGCGGAAGGCGGTCGCGGCTGCCGGCCAATAAATCAGGCACAGCAGACCAAAGGCCGCTCCACAATAGATCCCCTGCCATGCGATGGCTCCACAGGCCTTGCCATGACCCTTGCCATCGGCCTGGGACACGTGGGTGGTGATCCCTGTCAGGGCTTCCAGCCCGAAGATACTCAGGAGGCTGATCAGCACGGCGGCGGGAGTGATAGCGGCAAGTTCGGTGCTCCCGAGGCGGCCCGCAATCCACGCGTCGGTGAATTGCATCAGGGAGAGGGATGCATGGTTCACCACGATAGGGAAGCCAAGGCGGGCCACGGCACGGGTTTCCGGCCAATTATTTTTAGTATTTGGATGAAACCCTTTAAATTTCAAAATGTTCTTGAAAAAACTTATGGAAAGTATAGTATTCCTAAATGGTAAATCATTAACCCGACCAGTTAAGGAGTTTTACCGAAAACCACCTACGACTACCCCTTATGAAAAGCAATCAGATTAGCCTTTTCGGCAAGCTGCGCCATCTCTCTCTGCCGGGGGTTCTTTTGCTGGCCATGGCGACCGCCTTCACCGGTTGCGAAAAATCCTCCGCACCGGCGGCGGCCACTCCGCCGCCCGTCGCCCCCGCCGAGGAGCAGATCGTGACCGTTTACATCTGGGACAAGTATCTCAGCCCGGATTTGATGGCTGAGTTCAAGGAGCGCACCGGGATCGAGGTGGTCCCAAAATTGTACGAGAGCACGGACGAAATGGTGGAAGGCCTGAAGTCCGAGCCCGGCACTTATGACGTCTTCCTCTGCGAGGACGGCTACATTCAGATTCTGGCGGGGAAACGGCTGATCAAGGAGTTGGACCATAGCAAATTGAAAAACTTTGCCAATATCGATGAGCCTTACCGCAACCCCGCCTTCGATCCTGAAAATCAATTCACCATCCCTTATTTGTGGGGGACCACTCTGCTGGCTTACCGGAAGGATAAAATTTCCAATCCCCGACAATCATGGTCGATCATGAGTGACCCGCAATACAGCGGGAAGGTCTCATTTCTCAATGCCCGCATGGAGTGTTACGACGTGATGCTGCGCACGATGGGAGTGGTGTTGAAGGACGCCGATGTCGCCCAGGTCACCCAGGCCGCCGAGATGATGCTGGGACTCGTCAGGGAGCGGGGCCTGCGGTTTGGGAGTGACAATGAGGTGAAGGACCATCTGCTCCAGGGAGATAGCTGGATGTCCATGATTTACAGCGGGGATGCGGCTCTGATCGCCGAGGAAAACCCGGAGGTTCCGATCGGTTACTTTATCCCTGAGGAAGGAGCGATCCTCTGGACAGACAGCTTCTGCATCAGCCGTGATTCCCGCAGGGTGGAGAATGCCTACAAGTTTTTGAATTTCATGCTGGAAGCCAAAAGCGCGGCCCAGAGCGCCAATGAGTTTCATTTCGCATCCCCCAACAAGGCCGCCAAACCATTTTTGGCCAAGGAGCTGCTGGAGGATGCGGCGATTTACCCCCGTCAGGACATTCTGGACAAATGCCAATACTTCGCGCTCCGCAGCGTGGACAGTTTGAAGGAGATCAACATTGGCTGGGGGCGGGTCCAGGAAGCGTGGCTGGCGCGTTCCGGCCAGGTGTTCAATGAGGAGGCAACCCCGGCCGGACCCGGGGCGGCCCCGCAGGCCGCGCCCCTGCCCAACTGAGCGGCCCCCCTCTTGCGAAGCTCCGTTCCTCCTGATGAATTCCATCCGTCAGCGCCTTTTTGCCACCTTGCTTGGCGTTGGTCTGTTTCCGGTTCTGGTCTCCCTCATCGCGAATGTCACCCTGACCAAGCGGGACGCACTGATGGCGAAACATCAGGAGCAGCAATCCCTGAGTGCTGAACTTACCCGCGGGCTTCATGGGATCATGCTTTCGGCCCAGTCCGACTTGAATTCCATCAGCAGCAATCCGGTGCTTACGGATACAGAGGATACCAAGGAGAGCCGGCAGCGGAAGATTGAGGAGTTTCAGCGTCTCAAAAAGATCTACAGCATTTTCTCCAGTATTTCGCTGGTTGATATCAACGGAATTGTCCTGGATTCCACGGATGAGAAGTCCAGTTTCCTGCGGGACGGCACCAAATGGTTCCGCAAAGCCGTTGGAGGCGAAGAGCAGATCACCCTGCCTGTATTCAACGATGGGGGGGCAGGAGGGAATCCGGTTTCGGTCACGGTCTACAAGCCGGTCCGGGCAGGGAACAAAGTGCTGGCGGTAGTGCGGGGCGAGGTGCGCTTCGACCGCATCTGGCAATTGCTGAAATTCGTCCGCATGGGGCACGAAGGTTATGGCATTCTGGTCGATGAGCACGGCAAAGTCCTGTATCATCCTCAGGCGGACAAGGTGTTCCGGCAAATCGGGGAGTTTCTTCCCATCGACCAGAAGGGAGAGCCCAGCGGGGAACTTACGCTGGGGAGCACCCGATATATTTATGACATCACCCACATGCCGGAAAAGGAAACGATGCTGGGACAGAGTTGGTATCTCATCTCCCTGCTGCCTTACCAGGAAGCCGTCACCATCGCAACCAAGAGTGCTTTCCACCAAACCGTCATCGCCGGCTTCTCTGTTTTATTCGGTTCCTTGTTCGGCCTGTTCTGGGGGCGGCGTCTGACCCGTCATATCAGCGATGCGGCCGAGGCGGCCGGCAAGGTGGCGGCCGGCGACCTCGAAACCAGGCTGCCCGAGAGTGGGCCGTCCGAAATGATAGCATTGGCCACCTCCTTCAATGAGATGATCCGGGAACTGAAGCAGCACCGGGACCAGTTGGAGGAGCTGGTGCACCAGCGCACCCACGATCTGGCGACCAGCCGGGAAGATCTCGCGGTACTGAC
>JAYUWQ010000773.1:0-3252 GCA_043753485.1 bacterium | reverse complement strand
GCGCGGTGCGGGTATACCAGAGAGCGCCGGCGGCGAGGAAGGGCAGGGGCAGCATGCCCACGGCGGCGAGCGAGGGGCTGTGATAGAACATCCAGCCGCCCACTGCGGCGATCTGCAGGGAGGCAATCAGGCCTTGCTCCACGCCATCGATCAGCACGCGCTCCATGGCATTGACGTCTTCGGCCACCGTGGTCATCAGATCGCCGGTGGGTTTGTGGTCAAACCATGGCAGGGGCAGGATTTGGAGGCGGCGGTAGAGGTCGCTGCGGATGTCGTAGATGACGTTCTGCTCCAGGGTGTTATTGAGGATGATGCGGACGGTGTTCAGGAAATCCCGTCCAAAATAGGCCGCCGCGGCGAGCAGCACCCACGGGAGGAGCTTTTCCGGCTGGTTTTTCCCGATCACATCATCGATGACGGATTTGATGGCATTGGGCTGCACCAGCACCATCAGGGTGCCGAGAATGGCGCAGAGAAGCTGGCCGGCCGCCATGGCGGGGTAACGCCGGAGCCAGGGGAGCACGCGGAAGATGGTTTTCATGGGGGGTTTGACAGGACAGCGCGGGTGGGGAATGAAGAGCAACGCTTTTTCCCCGGGATGATGCAACCCCTTATCAAACGTCTGCTGCGCTTCGTGGCGCTGGCCTTGTTGGCTGGCGTGCTCCTTGTGGCCGGACTGAATGTCTGGATCGTGCTGCGGAGCCGCTCCCGCATCACGGGGGATCCGGCAGGGGTACCAGCCACGCCGGTGGCCCTCGTGCTCGGCACCAGCCGGAATGTGGCCTCCCGCGGGATCAATGTCCATTGGCGCGCCCGGATGGATGCCGCCGCCGCCCTCTGGAAGGCGGGGCGGGTGAAGCAGATTTTGGTCAGCGGGGACAACCGGCGGCCCGATTACAATGAGCCCCGCGACATGCGGGATGGGCTGGTGGAACGCGGCGTGCCCGCCTCGGCGATCACTCTCGACTTTGCCGGTCTGCGGACTTTGGATTCCGTGATCCGGGCCCAGGAGATCTTCGGGGTGCAGGAATGCGTGATTGTGAGCGATGACTTCCATCTGCCCCGTGCCCTGTGGCTGGCGGACCGGCGCGGGATGGCCGTGACCGGATTCCAAGGGAAACCCGTGTCCTGGGAGGATTCAGGCAAAACCCGCGTCCGCGAGTGGCTGGCCCGCATCAATGCCGCCATGGAGGAATGGGTGCTCGGCACCGGAGCCCGGCATTACGGGGAAAAGCAGACCCTCACCGGGCAGAAGCCGGAGCATTGAAAGGGGCCCCCAAAAACGGGAGCAGACCCCCGCGTTGGGAAGCGGAAATCTGCCGGCCGGGCCCTCTCCGGATCGAGTGAGTACCCATGGCGCGGGGATTGGGTGCCCGAGAATCAGGCCCGGCGTCCTTCATTCAGGGGATTCTCCCTTGTGAAATATGTCGAATTTGTATCATTTAAATTGACGGCCTGCGCATTTTCCTCCATCAAAGCCCCGATATTCAGTGCGAAAGCAGCGTTTAATTACATCATTCCCAAGATCCTCCTTTGGAAAGCGCCGAATTAATATCCCTTCCGACAGCCACACTTATGAAACCAAAATTCACTTCAATGAAACTCTCCCGCTCCGTGTTCTGCTGTGCCGGCCTGGCCCTCACCTTCCTGACTTCTGCCGATGCGGCCCTGTTGGTTTATTACAATTTCAATAGCTTGCCTGCAGGAGCCGTCGGGGCCGATGTCCCGGTGGCCAACCTCGGGACCCTGGGTGGCACCGGAACCGTGTCCAGGGGCACCGGTGCCGGCTTGGCCAACGTCGTCGCTTCCGGCGCTGGCCTCGGTGCCGGCAATGCTCTGCAACTCATTCCTGCTGCGGATGGGGATCAGCACGCCGCGGCCCCGCACATCAACACGCTCAATACCCTCGCCTCCCTGGGGATTACCCCCAGCATGGCATATACGGTGATGGCTTGGGCCAATTTCGCCAGTGCCACCGGAGACAACATGATTTTCGGACAAGATGGCAGTCTGGCCCTGCCTGGCGGGGAATCCCTCCATCACGGAACCCGAATTGGAAACCTCCACAGCGGCCATTGGGGTGACGACATTGGCCCCGAGCAAGGTACCAGTGTCCCTCCTGGCGCAGGCTGGCATCACGTGGCCTACACCAACGACGGTGCCGCCGGCAATCAGTCGATCTACCTGGATGGGGCGCTGGTGGTGGGTCCCGGTGCGGCAGGAGTGGCTGGTGCTTTTGACACCACGAAGAATCTGTTGATCGGCACTTCCAACAACGGGGGCTCCTTCAGCGGCCAACTCGATGAAGTGAAGATCTATAACTCGCTCCTGACCGCTTCCCAAATCCAGGCAGGCATGGTCATTCCAGAGGCGGGCAGCATGGCCCTGATGGCTTTGGCCGGCAGTTTCCTGCTCCGTCGCCGCCGCTAGGACCGGTCCGCCGCCACCATTCCCAAAGCGGGCCGTCCCAAGCGGGAAGGCCCGCTTTTTTTATTTCCCCCAATCCCCCTGTAACGTGAGAAGCTCCTTCCTTGCTCTGGTCACGCTTTCGTCTCTGGCCGTCTTCCCCACCCGCGCGGCGGAGATAGAAGGCGTGCCTCTGGCCCCAAAATCCCCCGCCGGTCCGAAGCTGTTCTCGGAACTGGGTGCCGCCCTCACCGGAATTGATTTTACCAATCAGATCGATGACACCCACCCGCTGCGCTACCTCTACGCCTCCTCCATGTCTACCGGCGGGGTCGCGATCGGGGATTTTGATTTGGATGGGCGGCCCGATATCTTTCTGGCCAATGGTCCGGGGGAAAACCGGCTGTTCCAGCAGACCGATGGCTTGCGCTTCAAGGACATGGGACCGCAGGCGGGCGTCGGTGGCGGGACCTCCTGGGGGATAGGCTGTGCCGCCGGGGATGTGGACCGGGACGGGGACTTGGATCTCTACGTCTGCAACTATCTGTCGGAGAACCAGCTGTTCATCAACAACGGGAAAGGCACCTTTGTGGAGCAGGCGGCGGCTTTCGGGGTCGATTTTGTGGATGCCTGCCACACCCCGTCGTTCTGCGATTACGACGGCGATGGCTGGCTGGACCTTTACGTCCTCACCAACCGGTGGTACCGGCCCGAGGGCTTCCCCGAGGAGCAGACCATTATCGCCGAGCCGGGGCGCCGTCCCTATGTGAAGCCGGAGTTCGAGCGTTTTTATGATGCGGTTCAAACCGGTGATGAAACCTGGGGGACCATGGTGGTGGGACGGCC
>JAYUWQ010000772.1:0-3252 GCA_043753485.1 bacterium | reverse complement strand
ACCCCGAATATCACGCACATCGAGGAACCCAGCCGGGCGGCCCTGCGCGCTGGTTGTCAGGGGATCAGCGCCATCAACACCATCCGCAGCGTCATGGGCGTCAATCTGGAAACCCTGCGCCCGGAACCCAGCGTGGAAGGTTATACCACGCCCGGTGGTTATTCGTCCAAGGCCGTCAAACCCATCGCCCTCCGCATGGTGATGGAAATCGCCCAGATGATCCGCGGCGAGTTCCCCGGCCGCAGTTTGTCAGGGCTGGGCGGGATCGAGTCCGGTGAGGACGCGGCGCAGTTCATCCTCCTGGGCTCCGACACCGTGCAGGTCTGCACCGGGGTGATGAAGTTCGGCTACGAATGTGTGAAGCCGATGTGCGAACAACTCCTCGCCTTCATGGAGAAGCACCAGTTTGAAACCCTGGCAGACTTCAAGGGGCGGAGTCTCGACTACTTCACCACGCACGCGGATCTCGTGAAACGCCAGACCGACCGCAAGGCGGCCGCCAAGGCCGCCGGGGAATCCAGGAAAATGATCGGCTCCGACATTGAGTGGAGCGGCGATGACTTCGTCAAACAATCCGATGCCCTCGCCCGCGGCTGAGAACGCCTCACCCATGAGGGGGCTGACATTTAATATGGGTCCATGAAATCGATTATAGCAATATATTTTTTCACCGCCTCGATACTGCTCGCAGGGGATGCGGCGATGAATTTGGCATTATATGCAAACGTGGTTTGCTCAAAGGAATTGGATCTTCCTGCTGATTTGTGGAAGCGCACCGAAAACCTTATTGCTTCAGATGATAGCAAAATTTGGGAATCTATAAACCAGCATCTTTTTATATTGAAACCAATTGAGGGTGTTTTTGATTTGGCACCCCAAAAGGATTGTATCCAACTTAAATTATTGGCGATCGCTAAGAAGCCAAGAAATCCGAACGCTGCCGCAAATGATCAAGTCTTTGATGTTGTTCTTTGGTTCCCTTGGTTGAAAACAATAAGCTCGAGTGGCAGAGCAATGTCCGAAGTGGAGACCTTCACTGGGATTGCTGAATTGAAGCGCCAAGGTGCTTATCCTGTGCCTGCCCCCGGCCGCAAACACTGGATCATCGTTGCCTTGGTTCCATGCGCTGTCTTTTTGGTGTTCCGGCTTCTCAAAAAAGCGAAATAGTGGGGGGCTCACAGGAAGGGGAATTGCCGTACGGTCCGGACCCATCGGCAGCGTGGCTCCCCTGCGGTTGACCCTCAGGAGCATTCCCGAACCCTCCGGAATCAATCTCCTGATGCTGGGAGGTGGCCTTGCGGGCACCCCGGAACCGTCTGGAATCGTTGAACCCTCCTGCTCCCACGGGCGGCCGGAATCCGGAATGTCCCGGGCTTTTTGTCCGGGCTGACAGCTCCGGCATGGTTTTTGCGTTCCATCTTGCCGGGAGGGCGGCGCGTAGTTACACTATGCCTGAATTCCTGATGCTCCGTCCAGTTATGAAAACGTTCCGCTTTTTGCTGCTGGGTCTGGGGGTGTGGCTGGCTGCCGGGCCGTCCGCACAGGGGGAAGGGCTGGATGACTTGCGCGCCCGCGAGGAAAAAGTAAAAGCCATCGTGCAGCGGGTGATGCCCTGCGTGGTGGCCGTGACTTCGGCCGATGAGGACAAGCCCGGCTCGGGTTCCGGCGTGATCATCAGCAAGGACGGCCTGATTCTGACCGCAGCCCATGTCACCCAGGCCACGGGGAACAATCTCACCATCATTTTCCCGGATGGCCGCCGGGTGAAAGGCACGTCCCTGGGGGCAAACCGCACCACCGACGCCGGAATGGCCAGGATCACCGAACCGGGGGACTGGCCATTCGCGGAGATGGGCAGTTCAGATTTGTTGAAGCTGGGCGAATGGGTGGTCGCCATGGGCCACCCTGGCGGATACAGCTATGAGCGCCGGCCTCCGGTCCGGCTGGGGCGCGTCTGGCGCCGGGATTTGGATGGAGCGCTTTTTACTTCGTGCCCGCTGATCGGGGGCGATTCCGGCGGTCCCTTGTTTGATCTCGAAGGCCGCGTCATCGGCATCCACTCGTCCATCCATGGCAGTGTGGAGATGAACCGGCATGTGGCCATTGATACCTTGCGGTTTGATTGGGAGAAGCTGGAGAAGGATCAGACGTGGGGGAAGGTGTCGTTCAATTCCAGTAACGAAACCCGCCCCATCACCGGGGCGCTTTTTGACCGCGAGAGCCGGGGCGGCGTGGTCGTCAAACAGGTTTTTGAAGACTTGCCCGCGGCCAAAGCCGGCCTGAAAACCGGGGATGTGGTTAAGAAATTTGATGGGCTGGAGGTGGCCAATTTTCATGCCATGCAGCGTCTGCTGGGCCGCCGGAAGCCGGGGGATGTCGTCCCCTTGGCGGTGCAACGCGGGGACGAGTTGGTGGATCTGCAGTTGGAATTGGGCCGCCGGTTTCTCCCCCGCCGTGATGGCCAGGGCAATCTGCCGTCGGACGACCCCGAAGAGGGCCCCAACGTTCCTTTCGTGCCGGAAGCTCCGGGGCCGCGGCCTTGGTTGGGCGCCGCAGTGGAACTCAGTGCCGACGGGCCACGGCTGGGCCAGCTTTCCCCCGAAGGACCTGCCGCCAAGGCCGGTTTGAAACCGGGGGATCTCCTGATGAAAATCAACGGCACCGCGGTTAAGGATGCCACGGAAGTCTCCGACGCCTTGCTGGCCCTTCCGCCGGACGCGACCACCACCTTCGAACTCAAGCGCGAGGGCCAGCCGCTCAGCCTTGAGGTCAAACTGGGAAAAAAATAACCTGCCTGCCGCCATGAAACTGCCCCTTCTCCCCCGCCCCCTCCTCGTTGCCGGCTGGTTGCTCGCCGCCACCGGGTGGGGTTTTGCCAAGGAACCGGCCACGCCCGAGGATGAAAGTGCCGATGGGGTGGCCGCTGCCGAATCAGATCGTGCCCAGGACCAATTCAGCCGCGAAACGCCGGAGATGGCTGCCGCCTGGTCTTCCCTGCTGGAGACGGCCCGCCGCAGCACCGCCCGCATCCTGCGCGAGGGCAAACCCATCGCCCTCGCGACCGCCGTGAACGAAAAAGGATGGCTCCTCACCAAATCGAGTGAGGTGCACGACAGCAAAGGCAAGCCGCTCGCCAATCTCTCCGCCCAATTCTCCGGCGGCATCACCCTTGATGTCAAAATCACCGATATCCACTCCCGCTATGATCTGGCCCTGCTCAAAGTGGAGGCCCGTGGCCTGACCCCGGTGGAA
>JAYUWQ010000771.1:0-3254 GCA_043753485.1 bacterium | reverse complement strand
TTTCCTGACACGTCAGGATTTCCCGGCTCTGGGCAGCGGGCCCATAAGCCCAGAAAGACTTTTCGGGATGGGTATGGGTATGATTTCCAACCTGGTGGCCCGCAGCGACGATGGCACGGACCAGATCCGGCCGGGCTGCGGCGCGTTCGCCGATCAGGAAGAAGATAGCCTTGGCTTGGTGTGCGGCAAGGAGTTCGAGGAGGGCGGGCGTGTCCCCGCAGGGACCATCATCAATGGTCAGGAACAGGCTCCGGCCGGTGACGGGGAAACGCCGGAGTGCCGGGCTGAGCCAGGTTGAACGTGGGCAGAGGGTGAACCCTAGCACGGTCAGATGAACCGCCGCCAGAGCGGTGAATCCGGCAGGGAATCCCACCTTCCAAAAGAGGACGGCCGGGATGAGGTGCAGCAACGTCAGGAGCAGCCAGGTCTGACGGATGGTTTTCATAACAAAGGACGCGGCGGGGGATCAGGAGACGGCTTCCGGCGGATTTTTCGGGGAGGAAGTGCCCCATTTCCATAGCAGAAACGGAAGATTGCAGAGGACAAATCCCAGCCAAATCCGGCAGACCAGACTTTCCCAGCCGCTATCAAAACCGCGCCATCCGGCATAAAGTGTCATCGCGGCGAGACATCCCCAGTCCTGCGCCTGGGTCCGGCGGGCAGGGTCAGTCTCCATGCGGGGAAGCAGCAGGGAAACCAGACCCATCACCAGATGGGGCAGCAGAAACAGCAGCCCGGCCACCACCAGCCAGCGCAGGACGGCGGGGGCGATGGTTTCCGTCAAAGGGATGACCCCGATGGCGGTGAGGCTGAAAACGGCGAGGGCCAGAAATGCCGCCTCCCCCGCATGATTCCCGGGAGTGGCGGTGGAGTAGGTTTGTTCATCAGCGGCCGCCGGGCGCGCCCTGCAGGCGGCAAGCCAGCGGAAAAACGGGGTGATGGGACGGGGTGTCATGGAGCGGCAAAGGCGGGTTCGAAGACAAGCCATTGGTCAGGCCGCTGGCGCACTACCCTGGCCAGCAGGTCCGTCCAGTCGTGGGCCAGGAGGATCGCGGCGGCATCGCGGCCTCCGGCGGTGCGGTCGGGCTGGAGCGGGGCATGGAAGGTGATGCGGTAGCGGCGGTGGCCCTGCCGCTGCACGAAGGCCGGCAGACACAGGGCTCCGGCCGCCGCCGCCAACACAAACGGGCCTTTGGGAAGCAGCCAGGTTTTCCCCCGGCCCGGCAATTCCATCACGGTTAGGCCGGCGGGGGCGCGGTCGGCCTGGAGGGCGACCCAGTCACGCCGCTGCAGGGCGCGCAGCAGTTCCACGGCGAGGACACTTTCGCTGGAATTGTAGAGCACGGTGTAGGTGCCGTCCTCCATCCGCCGGATGCCTTCCTCGCGGAGCCGTTGCAGCCGCGGGTTCCGCTCGGGGAGGCGGACCGCAAAGAAATGCCGGCCCATTTTCCCCGCAAAACAGGCGGCGGCCGCATCATAACTGCCCATGTGGGCGGTGCAGAGGATCACCGGGCGGTCCTGGGTGGAGGCGTTTTGGAAGTGCTCCAGACCGTCGATTTCCCAGGAAAGCACGTCCGCCCCCTGCTGGAAACGGATCCCGTCCACCGCCGCACGGGCGAATTGATAGAAGGTCCGCCAGGCCCACCAGAGCCGCAGCAGCGGCGGGCGGTCCGGCAGCAGGGTTTTGAGATTGCCCAAAACGGAACGGCGTTGTTTTCCCGCGGCGAGGAAAATGAGAAAACTCCACCCGGCGATGAGCGGGGCCTCCAGGAAGGACGGGCAGGCCCGCACTCCGCCCAACAACAACAGCCACGGCACATCTCCATACAACGACCAGCGGGCCGGAGCAGATCCGGCAGGCGGGGCGGGGGGAGTGGGGGAAGTCATGAACCCGCAGAAACGGGGAAACGGAGGGAGGTGTCAAGGCGCTCCGGAGGCTTGCGGGGAATTTAAAGGACACAGTTTGAATCCAAGCCCATTCCAGGCCACGTTCTCCCATGATGGAAGCTGACTACGATGTCGTCATTATTGGCGGAGCCCTCGCGGGGGCGGGCATGGGCATTCTCCTGAAGCGGGAATTGCCGGAGGCCAAGGTCCTGATCGTGGAACGCAGTGAAGCCTTTTCCTTCAAAGTGGGCGAAAGCACCTCGGAGGTGGGTGCGGCTTTTTTGATCCGGGTGCTCCGGCTGGGGTCTTGGCTGTCGCGGGAACAAATCGCCAAAAATGGACTGCGGTTCTGGTTCAACCGGCCGGAAAACACCTGCGCGGGACGGTGTGCCGAACTGGGGCCGAAACTGCAGGTGCGGCTGCCCGCCTATCAATTGGACCGGTCGAAACTGGACACCCATGTCCTCGGCCTCGCCGCCGGGGACGGCTGCGAAGTGGTCCGGCCGGGCGTGGTGCGCGATTTGCAGTTGGAAGGGCTCGGCAGGAACCGGCTGACCGTCAGCACTGCCAGCGGGAACCGGACCGTCACCGCCAAGTGGGTGATCGATGCCTCCGGCCGCGCTGCCGTGATTGCCCGGCAGCGGGGGACGTTGGAAAACCTGGAGGAACACCCCACCTGCAGCATGTGGTGCCGATTCCAACAGGTGGGGGATCTCGACAGCCACGAAATGGCCGGCCTGCATCCGGAGATGTCCCGGCGGGTGTGGTCCCAGCGGTCCACCGCCACCAATCACCTGACAGGCGATGGCTGGTGGGCGTGGGTGATCCCGCTGCAGGGCGGCGAAGTCAGTGTGGGGCTGACCTGGGACCCGCGAATATTCACGCCCCCCACGGAAGGCAGCATCCCGGACCGGCTGACCGCCGTGTTGCGCAGCCATCCCATCGGCCGGTATCTCATGCGGGATGCCGTGGCGGTGGAGAAGGATGCCCATTTTTACGGCACGGTCGCCTACCGGAACACGCAGGTGATCGGCGATGGCTGGGCCACGGTGGCCGATGCGTCCGGGTTCATGGACCCGCTCTACAGCCACGGGCTGGATTTCGTGGGCAACACCGTCTGGGCGGTGCATCGCATGGTGTCCGATTCCCTGCGGGGCGATGACGTTCAGGAGCGGATCGCGGCCTACGAACTGAATTACCGCGAGAGCTTCCAGCGATGGTTCTCCTCCTTGTATCAGGATAAATACCAATACATCGGGGACGCAGAACTGATGAATGCCGCGGTGCTGATGGACGTGGGTTGTTATTTCATCGGGCCCGTCAAAATGGTGATGGAGGATCATCATAAAAATCTGGCCAGCCTGCCT
>JAYUWQ010000770.1:0-8400 GCA_043753485.1 bacterium | reverse complement strand
TGTGCCAGTGATACTGATGCCGGGAATGCAGGATACTGCCCAAATCCGGCTGCACACAGGACCTGATCAAAGTGGCCCGGTCCATCACCTGCGCGATGCGCTCCAGCCCCTGGCAAATTTTTATCCCGTCCACATTGGTGTCGATGGCGGGAAAGGTGCTCAGCACATTGGCCATCGGGGCTCCTTTTTCGTAAGGCTGGTATCGTTTGGGATCGAAGGTTTCCGGCGCCGCCATGCCGCCGGCCATCCACAGGATGATGACCGCATCCGCGGTGGCTTTTGGCTGGACGACGGCCTCCGAGGCGATGAGGTGGCCGCCCCGCGACATCATCGCGGCGGTGGTGGCAGCGGCCAGTTTCTTCAGGAAATCGCGGCGGGGCTGGGTGGAATCGAGCGGAAGAGGGTTCATGAAAATAAGAGCGTTCGGGCCGTGATAAAAAACTTAGCGGACCATCTGGAATTCCGGCTGGACCAGCAAAGCCCATAACAAATCCTGCAAACCGGCGGGAGTGGGGGGCGATCCCAGAGCTTCCGTGGCCAGAGCCAACTCCGCCGGCGAGGGCGTCCGGGAATAAGCAAACGCGTAGAGCCATGACACGAGGGCAGCGCTGCCGGCCCCGGCCTGCTTCAACAAAATCGCCCTGGCCCCGGTTTCGAGGCGGGTGGTCAGGATCTGCCCATTGTTCAAATCCATCGCTTCGAGAGTCGTCAGGTCATTGGGCCGCATCGAAACGATCTGCTCGCGGTTCGGCCGGCCGAGGGCCCGCATCAGGAAATCACTCTTCATCAAAGCCGCCCGGACCATGGGCCCCCCTCCATTCGCGTTCTCTACGAGGAGACCCTGCAAGGCGCCGTTGATCCGCTGCCAGGCAGCGCCATTGACTTCGACGGCTGGTTTCCACTGGCCGGAGTCCGGGGTGAAAAGCCCGTTGGGGTTGGGCACGGCGGAGTTCCAAAACCAGGCAGGACCGGAATTCAAGGTTTGGATGGAACCATCCGCGAAACGCAGCTGGCCCTGCATCCAGAGTCCCGCGAGGTTAGGCCCCTGGCCACCGTTGGTCCCCACGATGAGGATTTCATTTTCTCCGGTCCTGAGGGCCTCCAGCAGATCCACCGCGACCGGCGTCTCCCACTGGTCGCTCCGGGCGATCTCCTTTTGATTCAGCCAGAGTTTGAAGGCGTTGTCGCAAGTGATGACGGCGGAGGCGGATTGAGGGAGGGCCGCGAGGTGGAAACGGGTGCGGAAGCTGACGGTTTCCCCGGATGCCGCGGCTTTGGCTTTTTGATCACCCGACCAGATCCATTTCGCGGTGAGGGCCTGTTCCGGACCCGGGGTGGCACCCGCCCGTTTGACAGGAGCATCGAACTTCCGGGGAGCGGTCCCCGTGATCTGCCAGATGGCATCCGTGAACTGCTCGGCAGTCAGGCGCTTGGACCGCGGGCCGGCATAGGTGTAATTCCGGTCCGCGGCTTCCTTGAGGACTTCCGCGACCGATTGATAGGCCTTGCTGGAACAGATCAGGGCGAGGGTCCGCTTCACATCATACCGGTGATCCGCGAGATCGGTGGCGAGGAAATCCAACAGATCACTGCTCCAGGGCTCGCTCTGCATGGCGTCCACCGGATGCACGATGCCGTGCCCCATCAGGCGGTGCCAGAGCCGGTTGACGATGGTGCGGGTGAACCTGCCGTTCTCCGGGTGGGTCATCAAAGCGGCCAGTTGTTTCAGGCGCTCCGCCGGTGGCTGGCTGGCATCGATTTCACCCAGTTCCGGAAAGAGCCACGCCGCCTGGGCCTGCCGGCCGGTTGGTTTGTCGCAGCGGTGAATCTCCAAGGGCTCCGCTGAAAACACGGCGGCGAGTCCATAGGCCTCATCGAGTTTCCAGCGGTCGATGAAGCTGTCATGACAGGAGGCGCACTTCAGATTGATGCCGAGGAACGTCTGCCCCATGCTTTGGGCGAACTGGACCGGCACCAGTTGTCCGGCGCTCACTTGGCCGCGCCATTTGATGCCCTTGCCGAAGCCCGCGCTGCCTTCCACCGGCGCCACGAGTTCCCTGACAAATTGATCATAGGGTTTATTTTCCAACAGGGCCTGATACAGCCACGCGCTGATCTGCTGCCGCCCGCCATCGATGTAGCCGGTTCCGGCATAATCGTTGCGGAGGAGATCGTTCCAGAACGTCAGCCAATGCTCGGCGTAGGGCTGGGGTGTGTTGAGCAGGAGCGCGATGGCCTGCTGGCGTTTTCCGGGGGCAGAGTCGGCGAGAAAAGCCGTCAATTGCTCCGGCGACGGCAGCAATCCGACGAGGTCCAGATGCACCCGGCGGAAGAATGCGTTATCGCCAATCGGCGCCGGCACCGGCCGGGAATGTTTGGCCAGATGGGCGTCCAGGATGCGGTCGACCGGATTCTCCCGCCCGGCGGTGGCGGCGGGCAGGACGGGCCGGCGGGGTTTGAGAGGCGGTTCGTAGGCTCCTTTTTTGAAGGCAAACCCGGCAGTCCATGGCACTCCAGCATCGACCCAGGCGGTCAGGGTCTGTACTTCCGCCGCCGTCAGCCGGGCTCCCTTGGGCGGCATCTGTTCATCAGAGTCCGCCGAGGTGATCAATTGGATGAGCAAACTTTCCGCGGCCTTGCCTTCGATCAGCACCTTGCCGTTTTCGCTGCCTTCCATGAGATCCTCCCGGGTATTCATGGAGAACCCACCCTTTTTTTTGTCGCCCATGTGACATTCGGCACAATGGGTTTTCAGGATCGGAACCACCTCATGGGAAAAGTCGACCGCCGCGGCCGGCAGGACGGCAGCGAGACAGGGCAGCAGGAAAAGAAGGGGGAAGCGGGGCATGGGGCAGATACGCAGGATCGGGGAAATTTTTGGGAATCGGTGGAAAAAACCTAAGGGTCTCCAAAGGCCAGGAGATGGGTGGCCCCCCGGATGTAAATACGGTTTCCGGCCAGCGCCGGACTGGCCAGCACGGCCTCCCCCACCGCATTCCGGGCCAGAACCTTCAGCGCCGGGCCTGCTTCCAGGACGGTCACCACTCCGCGCGTGGAGCATAAATAAATCCGTCCATCCGCCACCACCGGAGAAGCATAATAATCGCCCCCGGCCTCGCCGCCGAGGCGTTCCCGTTCATAGATCAACTGGCCGGTGGCCGCATCCGTGCAGGTCACCAGTCCGCCATCCTGCACCACAAAAAGCCGCCCGCCCCAGAGCACCGGTGAGGCTACCTTGGCAATGCCGCTGCGGTGTTTCCATACCGTAAAATCGTCCGGCAACCGGCCTGAGGTTGCTCCGGGGTCCTTGAGCGCGAACAAGCCAAAGTCGCCCAGCCGGGTCCATTCCATGGCCCGGTTGGCTTCGTCGCCGCTCACCAGCCCATCCCGGTCCTGATCCATGAAATCAAAAACGCCATCTTTTTCCAGAAATGGCGCTTCCTTGCGGGTGAGCCGTCCATCCTTGTCAGCATCCGCGAGGAACATGCCGGCCACCGCGGACGGGCCCGGAGCGCTGCCGCCAAAGCTGCGCGACATCAGATAGAGCTGGCCCTCCCCCAACACCGGGGTGGGACAGACGCTCACGCCTTCCAAACCACCGGCCGCCCAGCGCTCCTTCCCATCGGTGAGGCCGTAGGACGTGACCCGCAGGCTGCCGCCGACCACCACCTCGGCGCCTCCCTCCCGCCGCCAGATCACGGGTGTGGTGTAGGCACTGACCGCCTGGGGCCGCGGGGTCTGCCACGCCATGCGGCCGGTTTCCGCATCGAGGGCCAGCATAAAGGATTTCCCGCCCTGTTGATCACAGACCAGGATCACCTTGCCATCGGCCACGATCGGCGAGGTGCCGCTGCCATTCACCACAAAGGGAGGTTCCATGGGATACCGCCACACCTCCTTGCCTGCAAAATCACAGGCGAGCAGTCCAAATCCGGCATGGTAGGCGTAAACGCGCTTTCCATCCGTGGCCGGTGTCGCGGCGGCCGGACTGTTGGTCCGGTGCAGGCTGGCAGGGCCGGGGGCCGGGACTTCGTGCCGCCACAAAATTCTTCCGTCCTGCCGGTCGAGGCCGAGGAGCAGTTGTTGTCCCCCAGCGGCCGCCGTCAGGAAAATCCGGTCCTCCCAGATACTGGGGGAGGAGACGCCTTCCGGCACCGGGGTTTTCCAGAGCAGGCGCTGGTCTGGGCCAAATTCGACCGGTGGTTTTTCCGACGCGGCGGCGATGCCCTGGCCATTGGCCCCGCGGAACTGGGGCCAGGAAGGCACTTCCGCAAAAACAAGCACCGGGAGGAACGGCAGCAACAACAGCAGGGACGGGGAGGACATAAGAAGGCAAGATGCCGCGCCCCCCTGCCCCAAGGCAAGCAACTTCGCCGCGCCGGGGAAATCGCCGTCCTGCCCCTCGGCCAGACACTCCCCGGCTGGGAACAACCGGCCGCATCGGCATTTGTCTTTCCGGGGCATTGTGCTTTCCTGCACGCTTCTATGAAAAAAATCGTTGTCGCGTATTCCGGTGGATTGGACACTTCTGTTTTACTGCAGTGGCTGAAACAGAAGTATCAGTGTGAGATCATTGCCTACTGTGCCGATGTGGGCCAGGAGGAGGAACTGGATGGACTGGAGGAAAAAGCCACCAGCACCGGAGCGTCCAAATGTTATATCGGCGACCTGCGGGAGGAATTTGCCCGCGATTACATCTATCCGATGTTCCAGGCGGGAGCCATCTATGAAGGCCAGTATTTCCTCGGCACCAGCATCGCACGGCCTTGCATCGCCAAAGGGATGCTGGACATCGTGGCCAAAGAAAAAGCGGATGCAGTGGCGCATGGAGCGACCGGCAAGGGGAACGATCAGGTGCGTTTTGAGCTGAGTGCGGCCACTCTGGCCCCTCAGGTGAAGGTGCTCGCGCCATGGCGGATGGACGACTTCCGCGCCGAATTTCCCGGCCGGGCCGAGATGATTGCCTTCGCGGAAAAACACAAGATTCCCGTCACCGCCTCGGCCAAAAAGCCTTACAGTATGGACCGGAATCTCCTGCACATTTCCTTTGAAGCCGGGATGCTGGAAGACACCTGGTTCGACGGCACCACGCCGGACGTCCGCGGCATGTATGTCCTCAGCGTGGCTCCCGAAGACGCCCCTGACAAACCGGAATACGTCCAGCTCCTCTTTGAAAAGGGGAACTGCATCGGCCTGATGGCCCATGGCCTGGGCAAGCTGTTGGACAAGCTGAAGGTGAAATCCACCGGTGACCGGGATGGTTATACCCTGCTGACTCCGTATGGCGTGATGAAGGCGCTGAACGCCCTCGGCGGACGCCATGGCTGCGGCCGGGTGGACATGGTGGAAAACCGTTTTGTCGGCATGAAGAGCCGCGGGATCTACGAAACGCCGGGCGGCTCGATCCTCTACACCGCGCACCGTCAGATGGAATCCATCACGATGGACCGCGAGGTGATGCACCTGCGCGACAGCCTGATTCCCAAATATGCCCAACTGGTTTACAACGGCTTCTGGTTTGCACCGGAACGCGAGGCCCTGCAGGCTCTGGTGACGGAATCCCAGAAGAGCGTCAGCGGCGAAGTCAGGCTGAAACTCTACAAGGGCAACATCATGGCCGCCGGCCGCAAGAGCCCGCTCAGCCTCTATGATGAAGCCATCGCCACCATGGAGAAGGACCCGACCCAGAGCTACAACCAGAACGACGCCACCGGCTTTATCGCGCTGAACGCCCTGCGCCTGAAAGCCACCGCCCGCCGCGATCTGGCCAGCGCCGCCAAGCCGAAGGGCAAGGACAAAGGCAAGAAAGCAGACAAGAAGAAGGATAAAAAAGGCAAAAAGTAATCCGGGCGGAAACACTGCCTTCGACCGCTTTAAAAGTGCCCGGGCCATTCAATGGCCCGGGCTCTTTTTGCAGGTGCCCGGCGGGCCCATCCGTCCGCCCCGGAGGAACCAGCCGGCAAGGGCTGCCGCCATCCTGTTTTGAAAGAGCACGTCCCGTGACCGCGTTCCGAAAACGTTTCCATTCCCCGTTCCGATGGCTTTGCCGTGCCCCCGCCTTTTCCTTGCCTTGCTGATCGCGGGCCGTAGTCCGGGCGAGGCATCCCCTGGCCTGGAGCACTTCGAGGACAAGGTCAGGCCTTTGCTCGTGGAACATTGTTATGAGTGCCATAGTGCTGGACACAAAATCAAAGGCGGTCTCCGTCTGGATCATCGCGCCGGATGGGAGACCGGGGGCGACTCCGGCCCGGCCCTGACACCCGGCGACCCGGCCGCCAGCCTGCTCCTGCGCGCCATCTCGTATGAGGACCGCGGCCTCAAAATGCCGCCGAAGGAAAAGCTTTCCGCCGGACAAATCGCCATCCTCCGCGACTGGATCGCCGCCGGAGCGCCTGATCCCCGGGATGAAGTCCCGGGCGATCCGGCCCAGGCCAGGAAACCTGCCCGCGACATTTCCGCCGCAGCGTTATGGTCCTTCCAACCGCTGGCGGCGCCCACTGCGGAAACACGGCTCCCGCAGGTCCAAGACACCGCCTGGCCCCGGGATGCGGTCGATCACCATATCCTCGCAGCACTGGAACAAACCGGGCTCACCGCCGTGCCGGACGCGCCTCCCGAAGCCCTCGTGCGGCGCTTGTTTTTCGATCTCACCGGTCTGCCCCCCAGCGCTGAAGAGGTTACCGCTTTCAACGCGGAATCCTGCGGCCCCCTCGTGGACCGCCTGCTGGCCAGCGAAGCGTTTGCGGAACGCTGGGCCCAACACTGGCTGGACATTACCCGGTTCGCGGAAAGTTCCGGCGGCGGACGCACCCTGCCCTTCAAGGATGCCTGGCGGTTCCGCGATTACGTGATAGAATCCATTCACCGCGAAGTGCCCCTGGATCAAATGATCCGGGAACACCTCGCCGGGGATCTGCTGCCGGCTCCCACCACCGCGGACCGGGCGCGGCAATTGACCGCGACCGCCTTTCTGGCGCTGGGTCCGACCAACTACGAGGAACAGGACAAGGGGGTCCTGCGCATGGACATCATCGACGAGCAGCTGGAAACCATGGGCCGCTCGTTCATGGGCCTGACTCTGGGCTGTGCCCGCTGCCATGATCACAAATTCGATCCGGTCACCACCAGGGACTATTATGCCCTGGCCGGCATCTTCCGCAGCACGCAGACGCTGCGGGACTACACCAGCAATGTGGCCCATTGGGTGGACCTGCCGCTGCCCCCCGGTCCGGCCCTGGAGGAAGCCCTGCAACAAAAAGACCGGCAGCTCGCCACCCTGCAGTCGGAGTTGCAACAGATCACCGCCCTCGTCAAAAAGCAGCAGCCCGCGTCAGGATCCCTGACAGCCGGCAAGCCGGCAGCCGCTGCCGATCTTCCGGGCCTGGTGCTGGATGATTCCGCCGCGAGGATTGTCGGGGACTGGAAGCCATCCACAACTTACCGGAACTACATCGGCCAAGGTTATCTCCACGACAAGGAAGCGGAAAAAGGCACCTGCACCGCCACCTTCATCCCATCCATCCCGGAGACCGGCCGCTACGAAGTGCGCCTCGCCTACACTCCTGCCCCCGGCCGTGCCACCAATGTTCCGGTGCATATTCTCCACGCCGATGGTGAGGAGGATCTGAGGATCGATCAATCGGTCCCGCCGCCGGTGGATGGCCGTTTCGTTTCGCTGGGCACCTTCCGCTTTGAGAAGGACGGGGCCGGATTCATCCTCATCTCGAATGAGGGCACCAATGGCATCGTCACTCTGGATGCCATCCAGTTGCTCTCCGGGAAAGACCGGGCTTCCGCCCCGGAAGGCCGTGCCGCGGAGGTGCCGGCGGATGCGACGGGGGCGGCGGCCCGCCACAAGGAATTGCTGGCGGAAATCAAAACGAGGCAAAACAAACCTCCTTTCCGCCCTGAAACCATGGGGGTGCAGGAGGACGCGGAACCGGGCGACTGCCCGGTTCACATCCGGGGCAGCATCCGCAACCTGGGTCCGATCGTTCCCCGGGGCTTCATCCGGGCGACCATGATCCCCGGCATTCCCGCCATTCCCGCAAACCAAAGCGGCCGCCTGGAACTGGCCCAATGGATGACCCACCCACGGCACCCACTCACGGCGCGCGTCATGGTCAACCGTATCTGGATGCACCTGTTCGGGGAAGGCCTCGTGCGCTCCGTGGACAATTTTGGTGCTTCCGGAGAACCCCCGACCCATCGGCTGCTGCTGGATCACCTCGCCCACGATTTCATCCAGGACGGCTGGAGTCTGAAGAAGCTGGTCCGCCGTCTCGTGCTGACCCGCACTTATCAGCTCGCCAGCATTCCATCGCCGGGCACCGCGTCGTGGTCAGCCCCGCAGGCCGCCGATCCTGACAACCGGCTGCTGTGGCGCGCCCACCGCCGCCG
>JAYUWQ010000769.1:0-3255 GCA_043753485.1 bacterium | reverse complement strand
GTTGACGCTTTTGCCGTCGTTGCCCTCAAGAGGTTCCTTGGTGTCGTTCCGCCAGAGGTAGGTGGGGTAATAATTGTGGGCCTGCCATTGGGAGATGTAACCGTAATAAAAGTCGAAGCCCTGCTTGAGGGGAGAGCCCTCATTGGTTGTATGCCCGAGGCCCCACTTGCCGATGCAGGCGGTGCGGTAGCCGGACTGTTTGAGGACTTCCGCCACCGTGACTTCGCGGGCGGGGAGGGCGATCTGGGAGAAATAACCATCCTCCGCCTTGATGCGTTCGCGTTCGGCCTTCTGGGCGGCCCGGCCTTCGGAGTTTTCCCTGACAAAGGAATGTCCGGTGTGTTTGCCGGTGAGAAACACACAGCGGGACGGCGCGCAGACGGCGTGGCCGGAGTAGAATTGGGTGAAGCGGATCCCCTCGGCGGCGAGTTGATCGAGGTGGGGCGTTTTGATCTTCTGCTGGCCATAACATCCCAGCTCGCCATAACCGAGATCGTCGGCCATGAAGTAGATGATGTTGGGCTTGGCTGCCACTGACGCCGCCGCGGTGAGCAGGAGGCACAGCAGGGAGAGGGCGGATTTCATGGTGGAGGAGAATGGCAGGGATCACACGCTCCAGTCCAGCACCACTTTCCCGCAGGAGCCGGACTCCATGGCGGCAAAACCCTGCTCGAATTCGGTGCAGGGGAACCGGTGGGTGATCACGGGCTTCAAATTCAGCCCGCTTTCCAGCATGACGCTCATCTGATACCACGTTTCATACATTTCCCGCCCGTAGATACCTTTGATGGTGAGCATATTGAAAATCACCTTGTTCCAGTCAATCTCGATCGGACTGCCAGGGATTCCCAGCATGGCGATTTTGCCGCCGTGACACATGTGGTCCACCATGCTGCGGAAAGCGGATGGATTGCCGCTCATTTCCAGGCCGACATCAAAGCCCTCTTTCATGCCGAGGTCGCGTTGCACGTCGTCCAATGAGCCCTTGGTGACATTCAGGGCCACGGTCGCTCCCATCTGCCGGGCGAGATCGAGCCGGTATTCGTTCACGTCGGTGATCACAACATGGCGGGCGCCTGCATGCTTCACCACGGGAATGGCCATGATGCCGATGGGGCCAGCGCCGGTGATCAGGACATCCTCGCCCAGCACTTCGAAGGCGAGCGCGGTGTGGACCGCATTGCCGAAAGGGTCGAAGATCGCCGCCACTTCCTCGTCCACCCCGTCGCGGTGGTGCCAGACATTAGTCATGGGCACGCTGATGAATTCGGCAAAGGCGCCGGACCGGTTGACCCCGATACCCACCGTATCCTTGCAAAGATGGCGGCGGCCGGCGAGGCAGTTCCGGCAGCGGCCGCAGACCACGTGGCCTTCGGCACTGACAATTTCGCCGGGGTGGAAATCGCTCACGTTGGAACCAACCCGCACCACCTCACCGACAAACTCATGGCCCACCACCATCGGCACCGGAATGGTCTGGCGCGCCCAGTCGTCCCATTTGTAGATGTGGAGATCGGTGCCGCAGATGCCGGTTTTGTGGACTTTGATGAGGACATCATTGATGCCGGGTTCCGGTTCCGGGACATCCTGCAGCCAGAGGCCGCGGGTCGCATGGGCTTTGACAAGGGCTTTCATGGCAGGGAAGGGGGCTGTCCGATATATCGGAAATCAGTGCGGTATTCTGGATTCCAATATTCCGGTATGCAAGATGTATTTCCCGGATACCATATGCGGAATCATGCCAGTTCGGATCAAAAAACCACGTCCCGCCCCCGGTGCTGTCATCACGTCGTCTCCGGCTGCAGAGGTGCCTCCGGACGCGGTGGGCCGACATCTGGGGCTGCGGCTCCGGCAATTACGGGCGGACCGGGGCTGGTCGCTCGAAGCCATGTCCGGAGCCAGCGGGGTCAGCCGGTCCATGCTCAGTGAAATCGAGCGCGAGCAGGCCAATCCCACCCTAGCGGTCACCCTGCGGATTGCCCAGGCTTTTGGCATGTCGCTGGGGGATTTGATCGGTTCTCCGGGAGCCGCGGCAACCGTGACCGTGATCAGGAAAAATGACCGGGCTTTTCATTACCGGTCGGATGGTAATTGCCGCATCCGCACGTTGAGCCCGCTGAATCTGGAGAAGGACGTGGAGTTTTATGAAGTGGCCCTCGGCAAAGAAGGTGCTTTGCGCAGTGCCGCTCATTTCGCGGGTACGCGGGAATTCATCACCGTGGTCAAAGGCCAGCTCCAAGTCGAATCGGCGGGCGAGCAGGACTTGCTCCACGCGGGCGATTCCGCCACCTACCGTGCGGATGTCCCCCATGCCCTGGTCAATGCCGGCCGCACCGAAACCCTGGTCTTCCTCGTGGTGATTTATCCATGAGGCGCCCTGCTGACGGCAACCGGACTTTCCGACTGGGACCGGCAAAAGAAAACCCACCGCCGGCAAAGAAACCGGGGCGGGTTTCTGGACAAGGACAAGCAATGCCGGCTTCAACGGTCGCACTCGCCCATGACGAAGTCGAGGGAGCCGAGAATGGCAGGGACGTCGCTGAGCATGTGGCCGGGGATGATCTCCGGGACGATGCTGAGGTTCACGAAGGAGGGCGAGCGGATTTTGAGGCGGTGTGGCACCCCGCCTCCCTTGCTGTTGATATAGAAGCCGAGTTCACCCTTGGGGTTTTCGTGGCCGAAGTAGATTTCGCCGGGAGGGGCTTCGACGCCCTGGGTGGCGATGATGAAATGGTGGATCAGCTCCTCCATGCCCATGAGAACGCGCTCCTTTTTGGGGAGCAGGCCTTTGGCTTCCGCCACATTGATGGGGCCGCCGGGAATGCGTGAGATGGCTTGGACGAGGATTTTGTGGGACTGGCGCAGCTCTTCGAGGCGGACGAGGTAGCGGTCATAACAATCGCCGACGGAACCCAGTGGGACGTCGAAGTCGAAGTTTTCGTATCCGAGATACGGGTGGGCTTTCCGCAAATCGTAGTCGACCCCGGAGGCGCGCAGGTTGGGCCCGGTGAGGCCGTAGGCGAGGGCGCGGTCGGCTTTGATGATGCCGACGTCCTTGGTACGGTCGAGAAAGATCTTGTTCCGGGTGAGGAGGTTGTCGATTTCGTCGAGGTGCTTGGGGAGTTCGTCGAGGAACTTCTTCAGGCCGTTGAGGAACTCATCATTGAGATCACGGGTCTGGCCACCGACGCGGGTGTAGCTGGTGGTGAAGCGGGCGCCGGTGAGGTGCTCGGTGAGATTGTAGATTTTCTCGCG
>JAYUWQ010000768.1:0-8410 GCA_043753485.1 bacterium | reverse complement strand
GCATCGTAACCCCAATTCAACCCGGGTTCCCCGCCCCGCCACCCAATTTCATCGCCTCCGGACCCCTTCTTTATAACTAACCTGTGGGATGCCTGTGTAATTGCATCATTGAAAATTCGGCCTCTGATTTTGTTGTTTCCAACAGCGATCGGATAGTTTTTAATTCCAGAAAGACCTACCTGCAAAACTAGTTCGGAAATTTCAGGTTTATGGATTTTGAAAAATTTGAGATAGTTCGTCAGAGTGTCGCAGAAAGTTTTTTCCACATATGAAGTGGCAATGTAACCATCGTTCCTTTCGGCAAACTTGCTGCTGAAGCTTGAGTTTACTGCGTGGGCATCAACTCCCCATAATTCCCAAGACAAGAAGAGTTGTGTGAGCCCTGAAAGCTTCCCATCTCCCGATCCTTCGTGCGCAATTGCACCAAATGCATTTCTCGAATGCCCCCACCCAGAAAAATGTTTTCCCATGGGCCTTATGCCGCCTGAGCTGATGATTTGTTTCGCTTTCAATTCCGAGGTAATCGGAGGAATTGAAAACTTGGGGTATAGTCGGAGGAATATCCTACCCTTATTAGGGACAACAGGAACGGACTGCCCTGTTCCGAATTCTGCTTCATGCCCAAGGTCTTCGTCTTTCTCCCAGAACACCGATGGATCTTTGGAGGATTTGAGGAACGGAGTGAATTGTAAAGGAGATGCAGTCGTCTCCTCAATTTGTGGTGTCAGCAAAATTGTTTTTAAACGAAGAGCAAGCGCATCAGATAATTCCTCGCGAACACTTTTGGCGATGTCGGATTTGGCATCTATCAGATTGTAAGTGATTGGCCACCGTAAGTGGCGTAAATCGAACGGAAGTTGATCCATATGATCGTGACCGAATGCCAAATTCATGACTCCGACCATTCCAGTGTGGGAGTGGCATTTCAGCGCAAAACCGTATTCTAGTAAGACATTGGGGTTGGCGATCAAACGCTTTCGATTCCCGTGTTCGTTTACGAAAGACTCTCCAACAAAGGTCAAATCAGCAACGAAAACCGAGCTCTCTGCGATTTTTTTTAAAATAGTCTCGGCAATAGGAGGCGATCCGGGAATCCCCGCAGTGTCTTTATCGATTTTTAAATCTGAATCTCGTAATGCCAGAGTGACCTCCGCATCTGAGCGGAGCTTTTTCAAAGCCAATTTAAGAGCCGATTCAATAAAATTTCTGTTCTCACCGGAAGGCGTATCACTTTGCCAAGAATAAAAGACTATTTTGTTTCGCATAATTCAGGAGATGAAGACAGGGATGCTAAAATTTGGGGAGCACAGCGGATTTGCGTGAGGCTGATCTGGAGGAGGGATACGGCGTAAGGAGTGGGAAGCAGTTCGATCCCGTAAAGGCGTTTCTCATGATTTACTTCATTGCCTTGGCGGAGTAGAGGTCGCCATCCCGAATGCCCCCGCCGGAATTTGCCGGATGGATGACTGGGCTGATTTTGGGTTTCAGCGAATCGCCGACGGCATGAAGGAGATCGCGGAGGCCGGGATGGCCGGAGGTCTCGGGAACGCCGACGCCGAGGCTGGCGCGGATGTCGTCAAGGTAAGCGGTAACCGGATGCGGCATGGGGCGATGGTGAGGCGGACAGGATCATTAGGCAAGACGAAGGTTTTTATTCGATGAGCCCGGAAACAAAAACCCCGCCGCCCGGGGTGAGCGTGACGGTGGGGTGTGCTATGGGTTTTTTTGGTGGCCCTGGGGGGAAGGGCACTGGTCCGGGGGCGGTTAGAGGACGAGGCCGGTGAGGGTGTCGCTCCAGGGACCGGGGCCTTTCGAGCTGACGGTGCGGACCCGGAAATACATCAGGCTGCCGACGGGGTGCGCCTCGGTGGTGATCTGGGTGACGGTGTTGTTCCCGATGGGCAGGGTGCGAACTGATCAATTGAGGGAGAGCAACTGATCAGTTGGTGGGGTGCAAGTGACCGGATGAAGGGGCCCAACTGACCAGTTGGAGGGGACAAGTGACCAGATGACGGGGTCCAATTGATCAGTTGGAGAGGTGCAAGTGACCGGATGAAGGGGTCCAACTGATCAGTTTGAGGGGGGGGAAGTGACCAGATGAAGGGGTCAATTGATCAGTTGGAAGGGGGGAAGTGACCAGATGACGGGGGCCAACTGATCAGGTGGAAGGGTACAGGTGACCAGATGATGGCGTCCAAGTTATCAGTTGGAGCCTTCCGGGCGTAATTCCTGGATCTGGCTTTTGCTATCGTATCCCCCTCAGTGTCAGAGAATTACTGGAGGACTTGGTCCGTCACGCGACCCGCCCATTGGGAATGATCGTTCGCCCCACATCTGCCGGATTTGAAGGATTTGCTGGCATCTTTTCGGAATTCCACTCACCATGCTGGAAATCCAGCCCCAAATTCCACCTGCTATCCCATGATCCCGTTTTCCTCCGACATTCCTGCTGGAGACAAGGTGGATCACTCTCCTGCAATCCTGCCGGTGAATCAGTAGTTCACCCCAACATCACAACACATGAAGTGGATCGGCTTCGCATTAATCGCCCTCGGCGCATTGCTGGCACTGGATCACCGGAACTGGTTTGTTGCCGTGGCATTTGGGGTCTTTATCCTTGGATACTGGTATTTCGTTGAGCGGGAGCCTGACGGAGTCCCTCCTGACGAGTCTGACTCTCTACACAGAGGTGAGCAGCCAACGAAGCTGCAGGAGAGTTCCACCAGTTTTGATCTCCCTGACCTTGCTCCGTTTCTTCGTGGTCTTTTGCCACAGGTCACGGGCGGATACACTGCAAAGGCCGTTTTGCACCTGGCCGAACTCGCGGCCCGGATGAAGCCCGATGAGAGAGCAGTCTTGAGTATGAAGTTGCATTTCAGGGGCAGCGCATTCCGCTCAACATTGGCCTCTTCAAGGGTGACATCGAAGAGATCACCATTTACTTTCACACACCGAAGCCGCTTGCAGACTTCATCGACAGCGAGATGGCTTCTTTCTATGCCGAACGTGGCATGTAGCCTTCACGAATCCCGAACAGACCGAATACTCCGATGACAACCGGACGAACAAGTAAAGTGCCGCGTTGAAGGGCCCGGACCTCCGCGCCTCGAATTCAACATTGCACCATACCCGGTATGGAGACAGGACTCTTGGGTAACCTTTTCACCTTTACCTCCCATCCCATGATTGCGCATTCCCCCGACATTCCTGGTGGAGACAAGGTAGATCACGCTGGTGCAATCCTATCGGTGAGTCAGTAATTAAGCGGCTGCGCACACCTCCCGTGCAAACAAGTTTCCAGGAATCATTATGGGCATACTCTCATTCCTTTTCGGTGGCTGTTCCAAGTCGCCGGCACCGCAGCCGCGCACTGACACCGCGCAGTCCGAAGCCAGCTATGTCGTCCACCTTTCCGACACCCAGGTTCGCTGCGACCGTCCCGATGGCAGCGTTGAACGCGTAGCGTGGGACGACTTACAGGCAGTCATCGTCCACACGACCGCAGACGGCCCCGCACTTCCCGACGTTTTCTGGCTTCTCGTCGGCACGTCCACTGGCTGCGTCATTCCGCACGGTGCTACGGGCGACCCCCAACTACTCGAACGTCTCCAGAAGCTACCCGGTTTCGACAACGAGGCATTTATCCGCTCAATGTCTTCCACCGACGACCAGAAGTTTTTATGCTGGCAACGCCCCAAATAAAGTCGCTTGGCAAGCGCTCCAGCGAACCGCCCGGTCGCTGGGCCTGGGGGGCATTAGCCAAACTCAACACACCACCGGAACAATGACAAGACTTCAAAAGATAATGCGGCTGTTGGCGTGCCCAGTCGTCCTTGGATCCATGGCGCTGACAGGATGTTCACCCCCGAAATCCTCCTACACCGTCACCAAGGCCGTCGTCACCAAGGTTTTTTCTGCCACTGACCCGGGTGGCCACCGCTTCGTGGCCTATGCGGTGGATCGAGGAGGCGTTGAGATCATAGTATCCGACACCCTCGCTAAAACCACCTACAAGGTGGGTGATACCATCGAATATTTGGACCAGAAGATTGAGCTTTCCGCGATGAAGACTCTTAACTTCATGGTCTCGGACTGAACCGCTCCAAGTGCACCTCCCGCCCTAATGCCTAAGTCCCGTACAACTCAGATCCCGAGCACAGGCTCCTCCGTCTTGGATGCGTGGGCATTGGCCTCGCATTTGCAGAGTCAAGGAGTGGAAGTCTGGGCGGAACTCGACAAGGCAAACGGCACGAGTGCGGCGCAGCTCGTTGATCCCACAGCGCCGGTTTCTGAGGCGTGCTTACCCCTCATTCCGCGTCGCTGGATCGCCGATTTGCCAGCCAGGAAGGTCGCTGGTTTATTTTACGACTGGGTGCTTTCGACTGCAGGGCGCGACGGCGCGGACTGGGACCTTACAGTCCGGAGGCTCCGCGACATGCCCCAAACCTGGAGACTCATCTATACGATTTGTTGGCTGCAGGCGGAGGTTGACAACGGAGGGCACGAACAGTTCTTCTCCAATGGCGGGGGTGAGCTTGATGACGAGACCGAGGCCGATTTGCTTTTCATCGGAGCAGATCAGTTCCTGAAGCTATTCAGCGAGGCCCGAAGATTCAATTACAGTGCGCCGGCAGACCGCACGGAGCGGATTCCTGAGATCGAGCCGCTTGACGATGCCTTCTATCAACAGGAAAAGAGTCCATACGATCTGATTGGTGAGTATGTGCTCTCCCATCTTGCGGATTACTGTGTTGGCTGACGTTTTTAAGTGCGCCCTCCGCAATCAAAGGAAGAATGACCATGGTCATCATCGGGCGCACCCCCTGGGATATTGGTGAGTGAACGATTCACGGACCGCCATCCCCGCGGTGGTGGGTCCAGAGTGCCGCTGAGCGGAAACCCCGGGGTGGACGAGGCTCCTGCCGAGTGGCAGGGCATTGGTCTCCAAAGCCTGGGGGAAACCATCCAACCGGAACCCGGCAGGAGCCTCGTCCACCCTGGCCGGCACTTCGCGAAGCCCGCATGGCAATGCCACACCACGTCCTCTACTGGCCTTGGCCGCACCTCTTTTAACTCGACAGGCCACGGGCATAACGGTGATTGATCGATTCGCGGAGAGCCGTTCCCTGAGTGGCGGGTGAGGTTCAGCATCTGGGCTTGCCGCCCCTGGGGTAATCCATTCGCCGGACATGGCTGGGTAAGTGGGGGCTGATTTCGCTTTTTCTCCGTGACTGGCGTGGCAGGCTGCACCCCAAAGTTTCTTTACCAACTCTGTAACATGCCAGCCGGCAATTCCCTCGCCTGCGCCATCTCCGAAGAAGTCCCCATTGCGGGATCCGGCAGAGCATCCGGCCCCGGTCCTCATCGAACTCTACACCACCCGGTGGGAGGAGGAACTCTTTTTCGGGGAACTCGAAACCCAGGTGCATGCGGCCCATAACGGCCCTGGGCTTCAGACAACCTGCCCCGCCGCTGCAAAACCGGATAGGAAAACCTCCCGGAGCGCCCTGATAGGCAGGCGCTGCCGGGAGGTTGGCGGGTCGTTCCCAGGTGGACCGGTCCGTTCAGTAACGCAGCCGGAAGAATTGCTTGCCCGGACCCGCCGGGATGGTGATGGAATTACCGGTGGTGGGCACGAGGGACCAGCTGGTCTCCAGCATGGTGGCGCTGCTCTCCAGGGTGTAAACGGAGCCATGCGGGCTGAGCGAAGGCCATGTCAGGGTAATCTCTCCCGGCTGCAGGGAAGCAATGCTCAACTCCAGCGGTTCAGTTCCGGAGATCAAGGTGCCGGGCGGCCCCACCGGCAAACTGGTGCCCTGCGGCCCTCCGAGGGCAATCATTTCATCGTCGCTCAGCTTGCCGGCACGGATCTGGATGGAGTCCACCCACATTTCACGCCGCTCGTCCTGGTCCCCATCGCCAAAGAGAATGGCGGTGGGTTGGAGGGCGCGGCGCACTGCATCCAGGCCCTGGTTGGCGGTCCAATCGTGCTGCTTGATGCCATCGACGAACTTTGTCACCACCGGAGGGGTGGCCGCCTCATCATAGGCGGCGATCATGCGATGCCAGGCCCCTGCGGTGAATTGTCCCGTCCCCAGATAACCGTCGGTGCCCTGGCCAAAGTTGTTGCCCTGCCAGAACAGGTCGCCGTCGTCCGTATTGGTCAGGGAACTGACCTGCAGCAGCGAGGCGGCACCCGGTCCAGTGGTGCCGACGAAAATATCCATCAGCAGGGTGAACTGGTTGACCCGGGTGCCGCCGCCATTCGGTTTGATTCCGTGATTCATGATGTAGCCGATTTCCCGTCTCAGATCCCCGGGCACTTTCATGATCCGGGCGTCACGTCCATTGATGAGGTCCACCCCGAGTTCCGTGCAGGTGCCATACAGGGTGCCCGCCTGGGTTTCGCCACTGGCCCCGTCCAGATAGGTGAGGGGTTTTCCAATGGAGGCCGCCAGATTGCCGCGCTCGAAGTCCCATTGCCCGCTGACAGCAGAGAGCGGCACGGAGACGGGAATCCCGCCGGCCCGGGGTTTTCCGAGTTGATAGATCTCCACATCACTCAACTTTCCGTCGCGGATCTGGATGGAATTGACAAACATCTCGCGCCTTTCGTCCTGGTCTCCATCGCCGAAGAGGATGGCGGTGGGCTGCAGGGCCCGCCGGACCGCATCCAGCCCCTGGTTGGCCGTCCAGTCATCCTGTTTGATGCCATCCACATATTTGGTGACCACCGGAGGGGTGGCGGCTTCATCATAGGCCGCCGTCACCCGGTGCCAGGCCCCTGCGGTGAATTGCCCGGTGCCCAGATACCCGTCGGTGCCCTGACCAAAGTTGTTGCCCTGCCAGAACAGATCGCCATCGTCCGTGTTCGTCAGGGAGCTGACCTGCAGCAGCGAGGCCGCATCCGGTCCGCTGGTGCCGACGAAAATATCCATCACAAGAGTGAATTGGTTGACCCGGGTGCCGCCGCCATTCGGTTTGATTCCGTGGTTCATGATGTAGCCGATTTCCCGTCTCAGATCGCCCGGAACCCTCATGACTTTGGCGTTTTGCCCTTCGATCAAAGGCAGGGTGAAATCGCTGCACAGGCCGAACTGGGTTCCGGCCTCGCTCAGCCCACCGGCTCCATCCAGATAGGCGAGGGGTTTGCCCACGGTTGCGGCCAGATTCCCCCGTTCAAAATCCCACTGGCCTGTGACCTTGGTCGGGGGAACCACCAGCGGAATCCCGTCGGCCGAAGCCCCGCCGAGGGCAACGATTTCAGCGTCGGTCATTTTTCCGGCACGGATCTGGATGGAATTGACCCACATCCGGCGGCGCTCATCCTGGTCCCCATCTCCAAACAGGATGGCGGTAGGCAGCAGGCTGCGGCGCACCGCGTCCAGTCCCTGGTTGGCGGTCCAGTCATCCTGCTTGATGCAGTCCACATATTTGGTGACCACGGGCGGAGTGGCGGCTTCATCATAGGCGGCCACCACCCGGTGCCAGGTCCCTGCAGTGAATTGACCGGTGCCCCGATACCCGTCGGTGCCCTGGCCAAAATTGTTGCCCTGCCAGAATAGATCCCCGTCATCCGTATTGTTCAACGAACTGGTCTGCAGCAACGCCGCGGCATCCGGCCCCGTGGTATCCACGAGGATGTCCATGATGAGGGTATACTGGTTCACCCGCGTTCCCCCGCCGTTGGGGGCGATGCCATGGGTCATCACATAACCGATCTGCCGGGACAGATCTGCTGGCACCTCCATGATCTTCGCCTCGCGCCCACCGATGGGGGCGACGCCCAGGGCGGTGGTGGTGCCGAATTTTGTGCCCTGCCAGGTCAGGCCGGCCGGGCCATCAAAATATTGCAGTGCCTGGCCGACTGTAGCGGCCAGGTTCCCGCCATCAAAATCCCACTGGCCGGTGGCGGTGGTGCCGGAGCCCCCACTGACATTGATTCCGAAGGACCATTGGCTTTGCCCGGTTCCACCTCCCGAGTCCGGGTAGTTCAATTGGACCGCATTGTCCGGAGTGGTGCGGTTTGGATTCGGATTGAAGGATACGGTCACCCGCGGGGCGGAGCGGGTCACGGTGGGGGTGACGAGGCTTCCATTGAGCCGCATCTGCACGCCTGCGGCCGGGACGGTGGTGGTCGCCCCATCCACGATCACGGCCTCGATGGGGGCGGCGGCACTGTTGCCGGCTGAACCGGCCACCGGGCGCGCTTCCGCCACATAGGGGCCTTTGGCATCGGCTACCGTGGTCGTGGCATAACTCTTGATAGCCAGGAGATTGGTGGAGTCATTGACGGGAATGCGCTCTTCGCCGTTGAGGGAATACCACTGGAGATTGGCGCCGCGTCCGGTCTGCCAATAGAGCAAACGGAAAGGATAAATACCCGCCGTGGCAACCTCCACTGTCCATA
>JAYUWQ010000767.1:0-8425 GCA_043753485.1 bacterium | reverse complement strand
CCAGTGGGCTGTGGCGCCAAATGATAAACGAACACCGGTTTCCCGCCGTTGCCGGCATCTTTAAATTAATCACGGTCCGTTTCTTTGGGAATCTGCCCCGTTTCCCCGCCCTCTTCCAACCCCCTCCTTCCGGATATGAACCCGATCCACCGCCGCCAGTTTCTCCGTGATTTAGGCCTTTCTGCAGCTGCTTTGCCGTTTTTGGGCGGGCTGCCGAGTTTGTTTGGACAGGAGCCGGCGAAGATCCGGCCGCAGCGGCTGGTGATCATGTTTTCGCCCAACGGGACGGTGCAGGACAAGTTTTGGCCGGATCAGGCGGGATTGGATGTGCCGTTCAAACCGATCCTCGCGCCGCTGGAGCCGTTCCGGAACCGGACCATGCTGCTGAAGGGCATTGCCAACAAGGTCCGCGGCGACGGCGACAGCCACATGCGGGGAATGAGTTGCCTGCTGACCGGCACGGAACTGGCCCCGGGCAATATCCAAGGCGGCTCCGATACTCCGGCCGGTTGGGCGAGCGGGATTTCCATCGATCAGGAGATCAAAAATTTCCTGCAATCGCGGCCGGAAACCGCTACCCGGTTTGGATCGTTGGAGTTCGGGGTGGCGGTGCCGGGCCGGGCTGACCCGTGGACGCGCATGGTGTATGCCGGCGCGAATCAGCCTTTGGCGCCCATCGATGACCCCCAGCAGATGCTGGGGCGGCTGTATGGCCAGATGAAGGACAAGGAAAGTCTGGTGAGCGTGCTGGACGGGGTGGAGTCGGATTTCAAACGCATCACCTCCAGGCTGAGTGCGGAGGACAAGGCCCTGCTGGAACAGCACCTGACGCTGGTCCGCGAAGTGGAAACGGAATTGCAGAAACAAAGCAACGATCCAGGACTGAATCACCCGGTGCCGGAGATCGACCCCGAGATCGAACTGGTGAATGACAACACCCCGGCGATCAGCCGCATGCAGATCGATCTGCTGGTCAACAGCTTGGCGAATAATATGGCGAGGGTGGCGACTCTGCAATACATGCGCTCGGTCGGGCAGGCCCGGATGAAGTGGCTGGGGATCGAGGAAGGCCACCATGGACTGTCGCATGAACCGGATGCCGACACCTCGGCTCAGGAAAAGCTGGAGAAGATCAACACGTGGTTCTGCGGTGAACTGGCCTACCTGGCGAAGCGTCTGGCGGAGACCCCGGAGCCCGGCGGCGTGGGCGGGGCCATGCTGGATAACACCCTGCTGGTCTGGACCAATGAGCTGGGCAAGGGCAACTCCCACACGCTCAATGACATTCCGGTTGTGCTGGTCGGGGGGGGCTGTGGTTTCAAGATGGGGCGCAGTGTCCAGTTGGATCAAGTGACCCACAACCGGCTGTGGCTCGCGATTGCCAAGGGGATGGGGCATGGAAAGCAGACCTTCGGGACGGTCGCGCTCTGCGAGGGCGGGGCCTTGGATTTGGTTTCCTAGGGATCAGAGGATCGTTGGCTGAGGGCAGGAACATTCGGGAGGCCGGTTTTAGCCGGACGGACTGGGGCGCTGCGGCCAAGAAGCGTGGATTTCGTTTGGTAAACTGAAATTTCCCAATTTCTTGATATTTACTTTTAAAGATTGACGTCTTTGAGGGGTGAACTATAATCACCGTAATTTCTGATTTAATCAGAATATTGTTTCCTTCAAGAAAGTCATGTCCCAGTCCACCCTCAGCACCACCCCATCCCGGCATTTCCGTCTTCGGGTGGCTGCCGTGTTGTATTTTGGGGCCCGCCTGTTCCTGCTGGCTCTGCTGGTGGCGGCGCCGCTGGCGTACTGGCGGATGGGAATAACGGATTGGCGTTTGGGAGCCGGAGCTGCCGGGGCGGTTCTGATGGCCTTCATTTTCGCCTGGCTGGCCGCTTTGCCGGTGCGCTGCGGGGTTTGCAGTCAGCCGGCCCTGCGCGGGAGCAGCCAACCCAAACATCCTTATGCGGCCAAGTGGCTCGGTCTCTCTTATCCCGCCCGGGTGGCATGGGACGTCCTCACGGCGGAATATCACCAGTGTATGTATTGCCACAGCCGCTGCCGGAATCGTGGCCCCTCCCGCAAAGGGCTGGGCAAAGCGGCCTCTGTCAAAACTCCGGAATTGCGCCCTGACCTGGCGACTCTGATGGGACCAGCCGGAGTAGTGGCCGTGGAAAGCCGGAAAGTGGAGGCGGTGCCTCCGGTTTTCAGCCCGCCCGTCCCGGTTGCCGAACCGGTTTTGGAATCTCCCGCCTTGTCGACTGGGGCTGAGCCAAAATCATTGGCCCGCGTGGTGTCCGCCGCGCCGGAGCCGCTGATCGCCGGACTGCCGCCCCAACTGGATTCCCCGGAACCAGCTCCGGGGCTCCTCCCGACCGCGCCGCCGCTCCTGCCCGTGATGGTGCCGCAGGCAACAGAATCCCAGCGCACGGCTCCGGTGCCCCCTGCCGTCAGCCCCCTCCCGCCTGCGCCCCCCGCTTTTCCAGTTTTCGATTCTACCCCCACCCCCGTCCCCGCCATGTCCCCCCCGGCTTTACCCCTCCCTGTTCTGGCATTTCCCTTCCAGACGGCCTTGGCCGGCCAAGCCGAGATCGGTCCACGGCCGGAAGATCTTTCCCCCGCCGCGCCTGCAGCCCCGGTCGTGATGCCACCGCCCGAATTGCTGCCGGTGCGTGCCATGGAGCCTCCAGCCTTGCCATCCGTGCCATCCAATCCTTTTGCCCTGCCCCCCGCGCCGGTGCTCCCCAGCCCGGAAAAGGAACCCGTTTCCTTCTTTGGTGCCGTGCGGCCTCCGTCCCTTCCCGTCGGTCCGTCTCCCTTCCTGCCCCCTGCTTCACCCAAGGTCGGAGCCCCGGCATCGCTTCCGGCGCCACCGCCCCTTGAGCCTGTATGGCCGGCACCAGCGCTGCCCTCCCCACCGGTCGCGCCGCCGCCCATTTTCCCTTTGGAAACGGCCGCCATGGCGCCCACTGTGGAGCCCTCCCCGCCGGCTCCAGTTCCTTCTCTGGCTTCTGCTCAAGTGTCTCAGGTTCCAGTTTCCCCGGTTCCCGAGGCCGCCCCGGCCTTACCAGTGGAAGCAGTGATCAAAGTGCTTCAGGAAGGCCGCGCCGCCATGGAATTAGCCTTCCAATCCATGATCGATCAACTGCGGTCCACTTTGGAGGGGGGAGCTTTCCCGCCCGCCGCCGCCGTGGATATGCCGGAACCTTCCCCGGTCAACTTCTCTCCGCCGGTGCCGGCAGTCCTTTCCCACCCCACCCCACCTGTTGTGGCGGCCTCCGCCGTGGTGCCCGCGACTGCAGAAGCCGTTTGGCCACCTGCCGGGCCGGCAACCACCCCGCCGGCGGCTCCAGTCCTGACACCTGCTCCTGCGCCCCCGCCGCAGCCCGTCTTCCCCAATTATCCTCCATTGTATCCCGTGACCCCGCCCGCCCCGGAGGCGATGCTTCCTACTATTTCCAGCCCGGTCCTGATCGAAACCCCTGTATCTGCCAGCGCTCTCCTCCCAGTCCGCCGCCGTCCCCTCCCCGCCATTTCACCCAACCTGATCGCGGAACTGGATTCGACCTTGGCTCAAGCCTTTTCGCCCGCCATGGCCGCGGAAGCCGGACCGGCGGCTGCATCGGCTCCGGTCCCGCCCGCTCCGCTGGCAGCGCCATCGGAAGTCCCCCCCGGCTTTTCGTTAACTCCTTTGGCGGTTCCTCCGGGTAACAGCTTCGCTCCGTCCCCTCCGGTTTCCGGTCCAGATGCCAGCGTTTCCCAACCGGAAGGGCACCCTGACGGCACTCCCTCAGTGCCGGCTCCCTTCAGCTTCCTGCAGGCCGTGCCCGTGCCCGATGCATGGCCCAACGATGACCTGCCCGACCTGGCGCCTGCCGAGACACCTCCCATGTGGACCCGCACCCGGGGCAATCCCTCGCTTTCCTGAAACCCTCAGCTGCCTCTGCCATGAAGCCGATCCATTTCGTCCGGTTCCTGCTGACCAGCCTGGCGGCGGCCAGTCTCCTGCCCGGTATGGCGCAGGAACTTCCTGCCGGCCTGGAGTTGCCGCCCCGTCCGGTCGAAGTGGCTTCCCATACCTCCTCCGCTTCCCGGATGCCAGGTCTGCCGGGAGGTCCTCCCCAGGTGTTTGTTCCGATTTCGCAGCTGACCTTGCCGGAAAAACCAGTCCTGTCCGATCCTGGGGTCTCCCCGGCTGAAGCGCTGACTCCGGATTCATCCGCCACGCCGGAAGCCTCCGGTCTCCCCGGAGAGCTGCCCATGCCCGTGGCAGGACCCGGCGATTCGTCCGGACCGCTCAATCTGCTGCCCGCTCCGTTGGAATTTGACCTCGAAAATCCGGCGGCCGATGCCAACGCACCCGAAGTCCCCGCCCCGGATTCCAGCGGGGTGCCTGGCGCTGATCTCACCCCCGCTCCCAGGAAAGCCACCGAAGCCGAGGCCCCCAATGCCCGGGGCCCCATTTTCCGCGTCAAGGGAGGCGACGCTTTCATGCTCGGCCGGCAGCGCGGCTACCGCTTTACCCCTGCCCAGGGTCAGGGCGCGCGGGATGGGGTCCATACCGTCGCCTCCCAGGTGCCTAACGTCCTCACATCCGAAGTCCATGGCACCCGCATGATGCAGCTCCGGCCCAGCCCGCTTTGGACTACGCCGTACATCGAGAACACCTTCTACATGTTTTGTGATGAATCCTACAATGCGGTGCGTCTGAATCCGGGGTGGAAAATCCGCGGCATCCAGCTCCAAGGGCCGGATTGGCAATGGGTGGCCTGTCCCCGTTCCGGAGCCGGCACCGCCAGCTTTTCCATCCGCATCCGCGCCTGGAAAACCGTCGATACCCCCCGTCAGGGCACCGTGGTCACGCTCCAGGGACTCACCCTCGAAGGCCCCCCGGGAGCCATTGACTGGAAAGCCGCCTTCCCGGATCTGAGACGTCCGACTCCACTCTCGGTGAAGCGCTAGGTCTCCGTGGCATCGGGGCAGGAAGGGGTTCTTCCAGACCTCAGAATTTCACGCCACCGGCACGGAGGGCGGTTTCGTGGACCGCGATGTCGTGGGCGGCGTTCCACGGGAGGGATTTCCCCTGAAGGATCGCTTCGGCGAAGGCGGTGAGTTCGGCATCGTAGCGGCCGGAAGGCACGGGCAGGGATATTTGTTGTGATCCTTTGGGATACGGCCCCCCCGGGGTGGTGAACCGGGCGGTGATCTGGCCGGATTCCAAGGGCATGATTTCCATGCTGCCTTCCGTGCCGGTGATGAGAAACCGCCGCCGCGGGCCGCCGAAGGGATCGGCCATATTGCAGCGCAGGGTGGCCATGGCTCCGGGGAATTCGAGGAGGGCCAGTTGGTTATCCTTGAAGCCATCGGTGCCGGTAGGTTTGGAGAAAGCCTGCACAGCGGTGGGTTTCCCCATCAGGCCGCAGACGGCATCCACGAGGTGGCAGCCCAGCTCGAACATGCCGCCGCCTTCCAGCCGCAGCAGGTCGCGGCGTCCGGCGGCGTCGAGCTGTTTGCCCATCATGGCATCGATCTCCGTGATGCGTCCCAGCCATCCTCCGGAAACAGCTTCGGCCAAGAGCTGGAAAGCTGGATTGTATCGCAGCATGTAGCCCATCTGGAAGATGAGGCCGCGCTCCTCCGCCTCCTGGCGCATGGCGCGGAAGGCGGCGTGATCCAAGGCACCTGGCTTGTCGAGATGCACATGTTTGCCCGCTTTGATGGCGGCGTGGGCCGCGGCACAGGCGTCAGGAAAATCGGTTTCCACCAACACGGCCTCGAGGCCGGGCAAGGCGAGGAGTTCCGCCATCTCCAGCCGCGGAAGGCCGCCATAGGCCCCTCCCGGGTTTTCTTCCGCCCCGGCCAGGGCCCCCACTTCGAAGTGATCCTTCAACCGTCGCAGGGTCGTCATCTTCCCGGCGGCATGTCCATGCTGGGTGCCAATCTGGCCAACCCGGATGCGGCGGTTAGGAGATGCAGGCTCTGCGGCGAATCCCGCAGTGGAGGTCAGGGCCAAGGCAGCGCTGGCGTGAAGAAACTGGCGGCGGGTTGGGTGCATGGCTGGGGTAAGGCAAGCCTTCGCAATCAAGCCAGGACGCCGGGGATGAGAGAGGCGGCTTTCTGCACCCCGGTGAGGCGTTCGAGGCGGCCGCTGGTTTCGAAATAGAGTTGCTCGTGTTCGATGCCGAGAGCAGCCAGGATGGTGGCGTGGAGGTCGCGGAAGTGGGTAGGCCGGTCGACTGCCATCAGGCCGATTTCATCCGTGGCGCCGATGCGCGCTCCGGCCTGCACCCCGCCGCCGGCGAGCCAGACGGTAAAGCCGGCGCAGTTGTGCTGACGGCCGTCCTCACCCTGCATCATGGGGGTGCGGCCGAATTCGCTGCCGCAGATCACCAAAGTGGAATCCAGCAGTCCTGACTGTTTCAGGTCGGCCAGCAGGGCGGCCACCGGCTGATCCACCACCTGGGCGTGGGCCTCGTGATTTTTCTTCAGATTGCCATGCGCGTCCCAGCCGTCCTTTTCGTGCATGTCATAGACCTGGACAAACCGCACTCCTCGCTCAACCAGCCGGCGGGCGAGCAGGCACTTGCGGGCATACTTTGCCGTGTTTTTGTCAGGATGATCCAAGCCGTAACTGCGGCGGACGGATTCCGGTTCGCGCTCCACATCACCGGCTTCCAGGGCGGCCGATTGCATGCGCCAGCCGAGTTCATAGCTGGCGATGCGGGCATCGAGCGGCGTGTAGCCGGGGCGGCTGGCGCGGTGGCGGAGGTTGAGCGCCTTCAGGGTATCCAGGGACTGGCGCTGGCCCGGGGCAAAATCCTCCGGCGGCAGCAGGTCGGCCACGGGTGGGCCCGTATCGCGCAGCCGGGTCCCTTGAAAAGCCGTGGGCAAAAACCCGTTGCTGTAATTGGTCGCGCCGCCCAGCGGGCCGGCTTCGAAGAGCAGGACGTAGGCGGGCAGGTTGCGGTTTTCCGAGCCCAGCCCGTAAGTCACCCACGAGCCGAGGCTGGCCTTTCCGCCGGTGGTTTCGCCGGTGTGGAACTGGATGCTGGCCGGTCCGTGATTGTTGCTGTCGGCCTGCATGGAGTGGATCACGCAGAGATCGTCCACGTGTTTTGACAGATGCGGCAGGAGGTCCGAAACCCAAAGGCCGCTCTGGCCATGTTGACGGAATTCCCACGGACTGGGCAGGATTTGGTCCTTGGCTCCGGTGAAGACATTGGCGAAGCGGGTCGCTTCTACTGCTTGACGCAGGGATGCAGGCACTTTCTGGCCGGCCAGTTTGGCCAAGGCGGGTTTGTAGTCGAGGGTGTCGATCTGCGACGGTCCGCCGACCATGTAGAGAAAAATCACGTTTTTCGCCCGGGGCGGGAAGGCGGGCAGGCGGGGCGCATGGGGATCAATCGGGTTCAGCAAAACCGCTGGCGGGTGGGCCGCGGTGGACTCCTCTGCGAGGAGACTTTGCAGCGCCACGCTGCCGAATCCGCAGCCCATCTGCTGCAGAAACCGTCGGCGCTGGAGGAATCCTGATGTCATGACGGAGAATGGTGTGGCAGGCCGCGGGCGGTGCCAAGTCCCGGGAACGGGGGGGGCATTTCCCCGGGGAAGTGCCCGATAATTACGGGGTCCCGTGGTCGTATCGTTCAATGTATGATCCGTCCGCTGTTGTGCTGCCTGATGGCCCTGACGATTTCCGTCAGGGCCGGGGATGCGTGGACGGATGCGGGGAATCCGGTGCGGGTGGTTTTCAAGGGAGCGCGGTTGGATCTGTGGTCCCTGCGGCCGGTGGTGGTGCCAGCCGTGCCGGAAGTGTCTGCCCGGGACTGGGTGCGCCAGCCAGTGGATCATTTTGTCCTGCAGCGGCTGCAGGCGGCCGGCCTGGCTCCGGCCCCGGAAGCGGACCGGCGCACCCTCGCACGGCGGCTGGCCTACCTCCTGACGGGGCTGCCCCCGGAGGAACGGGTGCTGGCGGAATTCTGCCAGGACGGATTGCCCGGGGCTTACGAACGCTTGGTCGATACTTTTCTGGCCTCGCCGGATTTTGGAATTCACTGGGCCCGGATGTGGCTGGATACGGTGCGCTACAGCGACAGCAATGGTTACGACTGGGATGAATTCCGGCCCTCCGCCTGGCGTTACCGCGATTATGTGGTGCGGGCGTTCCAGCAGGACAAACCTTTCGACCGCTTCATCCGGGAACAACTGGCCGGCGATGAAATGGTGGAGGGGGCCCCGGTAGATGCGGCCGCGCAGGACAGTCTCATTGCCACCGGGTTTCTCCGCATGGGGCCGCAGGACAATTCCGCCAAATTGTTTGGTGAGGAACACCGCGCACGGGCCGCCATCGAGGCGGATCTCGCGGAGACGACGGCGACGGCTTTTCTGGGCATGACCCTGCGCTGCTGCCGGTGCCACGATCACAAAACTGATCCGT
>JAYUWQ010000766.1:0-8443 GCA_043753485.1 bacterium | reverse complement strand
GAATTCACTGGATGCTGAATGTCCTGGCAGGCGATGGCATCCTCCTGATCCGCGCCCTCGAACCGCAGCACGGCATTCCGGCCATGCAGGCGCGCCGCCGCCAGCAGAGTCTCCGGGCCCTCTGCTCCGGTCCCGGCAAATTGGGTCAGGCGCTGGGATTGACCGGCGCCGACCACGGCCACGACCTGACAAAAAACATCTTTTACCCCGGCAGCACCACGGGAGTGGTGACCGGCCGCAGGATCGGCATCAGCAAGGCGGTGGACCTGCCCTGGCGGTTCATCGAGAAGGAAAGCCCCTGGATCAGCGTGCCTCTTCCACGGGAGGCCAGTCTATCTTCATAACCTCGAACGGGCGCCGCGGTCTCCTACAAGGCCGCGGCCTTGGCCTCGGCGCCGGCTTCCTCCACAAAGGCCGACTGCAGTTCGTTGGGATTGCCGAGCCAGAGCGCTCCGTAGGGAATCACCGGAAAGTCCGTCAGGACCAGCCGGCGGGTGCCCGTGGGCGGGGCGGACTTCAGATTGGCCGCCAGAATCAGACCGGCCCCAAATCCCTGACTGACATAATGCACGATCAACTCCTGATTCGGCACCTCAAGACTGGGGAACCACTCCACTTTGCGCTTCGCCAGTTCCGCCTGAAAAAGCCGGCACACCGGTTCGTCCTCACAGAGCGCGATCAGCGGCAGGTCGATGCGGTCACGCTCCCAGAAGGAAGCCGCCTTGGTATAGCCGCTTTTCTCCGGCACCAGCAGGGACATGCCCACCTCGAGCAATTCCTCCTGCCGCACTCCCGTCAGGCGTTTGCCGATCAGCGAACCGAGACCGATATCGATTTCCTGGTTCAGTAAAGCCTGTTCCATCCAATCCGCCCGCCCGGTGGCCAGAGTGAAGCGCATCCGGGGAAACCGGCGCTTCAGCCGCTTCAGGATGCGCGGCATGTAATCCCGCTGCACCGTCTCCGGCGCACCGATCCTCAGGTGCACCGGCTGATTGCCCCGCAGCCGCGCCGTCACCTCGGGCAGGCCCTCAAAAAAGGGCCGGAGGTGCGCATATAAATCCGTCCCGCTTTTGGTCAGGGAAAAAGGACGCCGGTGGAACAGGGTGGTGCCCAGCGAATCCTCCAATTGGATGATCTGGGCACTCACCGCCGGCTGCTGGATTCCATAGGGAATATGCCGCGCCGCCGCACTCACCCCGCCATGCCGCGCCACATAATAAAACAGTTCGAGGTGATGCACATTCATGGCGGGAGATTGCACTGCGGGAATTGGTGGCGAAAGGGCGCAGAAGGCGGTGCGGAGTGGGCCGCCAGGGCCCGCAGAAAACATCACATGCCCCCCGCAGTGCTGCAAAAGCGCGATTTTGCAGTGATTTTTGTCTTTGATAGGCAAGTCTCTCGCCTCGGCCAGCCGCCTCCGGGGTCAAACTGGGGGATTTTTAGCATCATATGGCAGCAGCAAATGGAAGATCCGCATGATGCCAGCAGCCAGGCGATGCAGGGTTTCGCCAAGCAGAGTGCCGTCCGTTCCTTTTGCGCTAAGATGTCCCATCGTGGACAGCTCCAATTTACCACTGCCTTCCATTCGCAGCGAGACGCTCCGGGACTGAACACTGGCATCAATTCCATGCCATGCTCCAGCAGTGTTTCCATCCATAACGTAGCCCAGCATTCCTGCGGCAGGAAATCCCTTCGCATATTGTCCGAGCACGTATGCCTCCATGCCTTCATCACTCGTGTAGGTGCTGTATTCATTGGAGGTTGATCCGCCAGGATAAGTCACATGCAGTCGCTTTGCCTCGAAGGCGAAGTAGGCGCGCTGCGAGTTCCGGTGTTTGAAACACAGGTCAATCCGCCCTGGCTCATTGCCATCTATATCCAATAGCCGCTTCTGCGCATCTACATCAAAAGGTAGCTCACGGAGGATGGGGTCATTCAGAATGCGGCCTGCCAACCTGTCGGTGATCCAGTTCTCATGGGGTTCCACCGGACATGGGCTTTTTTTCTTTTTTCCCTTCGCTGTCCACTTCCTGCGGATTTCATCCACCGTGAAGGGGCGCACCCGGCTCCAAGCCGTGATGACCGCGTTCATGATCTCTGCAAACACATTCCCGCCAAAGGGATCGAACTCCTGGGCTAGCCGCCCGCTTTCAGCGCGAAATCTCATGCGTGCCCGGAAAGTTGATGCTCATAGATGGAGTCGGCATCGTTCAACGCGGCGGTGCGGCTCCAGTTCCGCAGCGTGGCGGGCTTCAGAATGTGGACCCGATCCGGTTCGAAATAGCTGAACCCGCGCAGATAATGCAGTCGTCCATTCTCGCGCATCGCCGCTGCATCCACTCCCTGTAGCGCGGCCCACAGCGCCCCATCGCCTTCCGTCTCTGTATAGGCGGTTTTCTTCTCTCCGAAGATCACCGTCATCAGCATCAGGTGTAAATCCTGCGATACCTTGCCCTCCGCGCTGATACGAATGTTTTGCCGACGGGAAAATTTGTTGAGTTCCGCGCAAAGCGTCTCCGCATATTGTTTCCGGTCAGCCTTCGCCGGAAAAACGATGGCGGGAATCGCCGCATCCAGGTTTGCTTTGTGAATACTTTCTTTCCAAAGCCGGAGAGTGTCTTCGATCAGCATCTTTTCCGTGCTGCTCACGGAATAGTAAGCTTCCACCAGAGGCTCCAGTTCTGCTCGGGCCACAGCGGCAGCGTCGTCCCGTTCTTCGCGGGACATCCCGACACCTTCACGTTCGAGCCGTTGCAGAACGGCGGAGGCTTTCTGCACACTCTCCTCCGCATCTTCCGCTGCCAGTTCATCCGCTGGCAATGGGAATGGCAGAGCAAGGCTCTCGTGGAGGTGCAGTTTGTCCCTTCCGATGCCATTGCTGGAACCACAGTGGAAGGCGTGGTAGGCCATCAGACGTGAACCGAGAACGGCAGTAAGAAATCGCAGCACGTGCGCATCCTCCTCCGTCTGGCCGGTTAAAGACCTTAAAGAATTTTCAAATCGTAACAAGCCTTCGTGGAATGCAAACTTTGTGAACCCTTCGCTGAATATCACTTTAGGCCCTAAAAAGACTTTGTCTGCCGGCTTGTATTGCACAGCATGCGTCGCGGCGCGGATGATCTTCTCAATCTGCCGCCCTTCCTTCGTCTCCATTTTTCTCACCAAAGCTCCAGCAAGGCATTTGCCGAGAGTGGAAAGATTCTCTTCATGCACAACAAGGTCAGGAAACACACTGTTGTTGGCTAGAAAAGGATCCTCTCCGGACCAATCGGGAGCGAGTGATTTAAGTTCATCCCGGGAGGCTCCCGGATAGTAAGGTTTAAAACCGACACCTCCGCCCCATTTGAGATGCTGTTTCGCGTCCGAGAGCGCCGGATAGGTATCCAACCTACGAAGGAACGATTCATCCCGCGGAGTTCCCCAGAACTTCCGGCTCCAGAGCGACTGCACCCTCCCGGAGTTGGCGGCCTGCATCACCTCCTGCCACGGCACCATTTTCTGATCATCCGGCTCCACCACGATGACCCCGCGCCGGCGGTCGTAGCGGTTCAGCTTGGGTGTCTCATAGGCGATGATATCCTGGCGGGCCGGAGCCTCCTTTACAAACCGCAGCACAAAACACGGGTGGGTGGCATGGAAGAGCAGCTTTCTGAAATCAGCCAGTTGCACGATCTTCTCCACGCGGACAGCGCGGAAGAAATCAGCGTCCAGCACCCCGTTATTGTTCACAAGGATTGTCGAGGGAAGCAGCAGACAACACAGTCCGCCCTCCCGCAAAATCTCCGGCACCTTGCGGGTGAAGTGCAGCGCCAGTTGCTTGTCCGCACGACCCGTCCACGGAGGATTGCCGATGACGAGGTCGAAGTTCTTTTCCAGCGGCAGAGCATCGTTGAGGAAGTCGCCAAGAATGATGACCGGGTGCTCCGGGTTGTTCTCCGCCCCTGCCTGCCATACCAGGGAGGGCAGGAAGCGGTCCGGGCGCACCTTTTCCTTGAACTCATCAAGGTCCATGGGCTGCAGCTTCTCGAACAACGCCAGATAGAGACTGAAGGCCGCGATGCGGCAAGCCCCATGATTGATTTCCACACCCCGGATTTGTTCCTGGAGAATACGTAGCAGCTCCTTCGCTTTGGTGGCCTTGCGCGTGTTCGGATTCTCCCGCAGCCACTGGGTGGCGAGCAGATTGAACATGGCTCCGAGGAAAATGCCGGACCCGCAGGAGGGGTCCAACACGCGCCAGTCGCGCGATTGGGCATACCGCCCTTCCAGCGCGATGTGCAGTGTGGTTTCCGTCAAATGCCGCGGTGTATAGACCGCACCATCCCTCCGCTTTTTCTGCGCATCCTCTCCTTCCATGAACTCCTCGTAAATGGAACTGATGATCTCCACCGGGATACAGCGGAAGTCATAAGCCCAGAAGCCCAGGGTCAATTGCAGGCCCTGCATGTCCGCTACGCTGAGAAAATCAGCTACCACATCAAGATGTCCCCGGAGGATGAGACGCTCCTCCTGCATTAGATCATCGTCGAACATGGTGCCATTAAACTCCTGGCGCATCCGCGCGAAGAACTCACGGTAGAGCAGTCGCTTGGCCTCCTCCACGGGCTTTAGTTTCAGGATTTTTTCCAGGCTGTCCGCCGCCGGGGGAAAGTGCTGCGGCTTGATGAAACCACGGGCCTCCAGAAACTTCACAAACAGCACCCGTCCCAGCAGCGCGTGGGATCTCTCCCGCGTCCAGCCTGTGCACCGCACCTCACTGAGCCGGCGCGCTGCGTGCAGCAGATTTCCCACAAGGCAGGCATCCACCGACTCGTTGGCCGGAAAGAAAGCCGCATGCTCCTGAAAGTAACTCCCTGTTTCGATGGAACGGACCAGTGCGGCTCCGCGAAGAGCTATTGCAGTGAGTTCCAAGGTTTCGATGAAACTGGGCGGCTTCGGGGGAAACAACTCCCCTGCGCCCTGCGGCGGCAACGGTTTCTTCACTGCACTGTGCAGCTCCACTCCTGCGTTGCCCAACAGGATGAGCAACGGCACCAACCCCTGATTCCAAGTGAATTTTTGCTGCTCCAGCACATCCTCTGGAGAAAACGTAACGGCTTCACAAATATAAACTGTGGGCCGCCCATCCACACACAGCACTCCGGCCAGCGGGAGTTCTTTCCATGCCTGCTTCAGATAATGGGCGCACGGCAGCAGCCACGGGATTTCATCCACCTCTTCCACACGGGAAAGATAGAGCGAACCGTGGGAGGCTAGCTTTCCAAATTCGGAAGCACTGAAGCCGCTGGAGGACATTGGGTAAGAAAACCGGAAGACGAGGGAGCACTAAGATACCCTACGCAAGCAACAAGGCCAATTTGATTCAGATGACCTTTGAGGAGAGTCCAGAGGCCACTTTCGCCCCAAAGACCGGGAAGAGGCTGGTTGCCAGCAACGGAGGCTCAAAGCAGTTGATTTCTGGGTTATTGTCCATAGAGCCAACTGCTAATGAGCACCATTCGCCTTCGCGCATCCCTCGATCAGTCCGCCACGTCAATACCCCAGGGTATGCAGCACGGCTTCCATGCTGTTCGCCGCTTGGAGCGGAGCAAAAGCGCGATGTTTGAGCGGAGCATCAATGTCCTTCAATCCATGGCCGGTGACGGTCAGCACCAGGGTGCTGCCTTCCGGGATGCCGCGCACCGGACAGGTCGCGCAGGGCTCGCGATTACAATCCAAGCATTTCAGCAGTCCGGCCACCGAAGCCGCGCTGCCGGGCTCGATGAAGATGCCTTCGTTCGCAGCCAACCACGCCTGGGCATCGAGTATTTCCTGATCGGTCACGATGTCGATGGAGCCTTTGGAATCGCGGATCGCGGCTTTGGCCTGGTCCCAGCTGGCGGGATTCCCGATGCGGATGGCGGTGGCCACAGTTTCGGGGTCTTCGATGACTTTATCAAAAAACACCGGCGCGGATCCCGCGGCCTGGAAGCCGGTCATGCGGGGCTTTTTGGTGGACTTGCCCAAAGCGGCGTATTCTTCATACCCCTTCCAGTAGGCAGTGATGTTCCCGGCATTGCCGACGGGAAGGATGTGGATGTCCGGGGCCTCGCCGAGTTCGTCAATGATCTCGAAGGCCGCGGTCTTCTGGCCTTCGATGCGGAAGGGGTTGATGGAATTGACCACTTCAAAGTCGTCGCGTTCCCCGATTTTCCTGACAAGGTGGAGGGCGGCATCGAAATTGCCGTCGATCGCGATTACTTTGGAGCCATAGACAAAGGCCTGGGCCAGTTTTCCGGCGGAGATTTTCCCGGCAGGCAGGAGCACCACGCAGTCCATCCCGGCGCGGGTGGCATAGGCGGCGGCGGCGGCGGAGGTGTTGCCGGTGCTGGCGCAGATCACGGCCTTTTTCCCGGCTTCGGCGGCCTTGGAAATGGCCATGGTCATGCCGCGGTCCTTGAAGGAGCCGGTGGGATTCAGTCCTTCGTATTTGATATAAACCTCACAGCCCCGGCCGACTTTGGCACTCAGCTTAGCGGAGTGGATCAGCGGAGTGGAGCCTTCGTTCAGGGAAACCACCGGGGTGGCCTCGCTGACAGGCAGGAGAGAGCGGTAGCGGGAGATGACCCCGCGGTCGTGGAGCGGCTGGCGGAACATGGGGCGGTTTAGTAGGACTTCAGGACGGGTATTCAAGCGCGGGATGCGTCCGGCTTCAGTGTTCGCTGACTCCGGTAGAGTCGGGTTTGGCCTTCAGGGTTTCCAAATAAGCCACCACATCGCGGATCTGGCGGGGAGTCAGGATCCCGTGCATGGGTGGCATCACGGAAATGGGCGGGGTGCGTCCTTCCATGGCTGAGGGGGCCGCACTGACCTCCACGCCATCAGGTTGGCGCAGCAGGATCTTGTCCGGAGTTTCTGACAAAATCGTGCCCGCCAGAGTGGTGCCATCCTTCAAGGTCACCGTGGCCATGCCATAACCGGGCGCGATGACCACCGAAGGATTGGCGAGGGCTTCCAGCAGATACGGGGCGGGATGCAGCCGCCCGATGCTTTCCAGCGGCGGCCCGACCTGGCTGCCCGCTCCCTTTTGGAACCGGTGGCAGGCCACACAGTTGGCGGCCAGATGATTCTGGGCAATTTCCTTGCCGGCCGCCGGATCACCGCCGGTGACACAATCCGTCAGGGCGGCCAGCAGATCCGTGGAAGCCTCCAGCGTTTTTGCCCGTGCGGCGAGAGCGGCCTCCAGCGCTGGCGCGGTAGCGGCGCGGACGGCCGCGGCCTCCAGCACATCCAAACGGATGCCTGGTGCAGCGCCGGAGGCATCCCCGGCCGGCGTGAGCAGGGCGGCGAGCCGGACATCGGCCTCAGGGTGTTGGGCTGCCGCCAGTTGAGCCACCGCCGCCTGCTGCTCCGCCAACCGGCCTCCGGTGATAAGATCCCCGGCGGCGGCGATCCCGGCGGCTGGATCGATGGTGATCAGCTGCTGCAGCGCCTCGATGCGCAACGCGGGCTGGGACTTGTCACGCAGCAGGTTGGTCAGCACGGCCCGGCGTTCCGCTGCCTGCGGATGCTGGGAGGCCAGCAACTTCAGGGATTGCCGCCTGACCTCCGGCGGGGTGGCGGCATCCTGCGCGGCGGCCGCGGTGATGGCGGCGGGAACGTCGAGATTGAATACCGCCATGATCTGGAGCGCGAGGCCCTTCATTCCCGGCTCCTTCAACCCCAGGAGTCCACTCTGGAAAGGTTGCAGGACGGGGCGCACCGCTGCGGCATCACGCACCGGGTAGGTCCGGGGACGGGCGTCCATCCGGTCCAGCGCAGACGGCTGCGTCCAGAGCGTGAGCAGCATCAGGGCTTCCTCCCGGGGGGACGGCACCGGCGCTTGTTTCCCACCGGAACCGGGGTCGGGAAAGTCCGGGGCGGGTTTCAAAGTATAACGGATCAGGCGGGCCGCTGCCTCCGGCGTGCCGAGCCGGTAGTTGGCATTGATCGCCCGGCGCAAGGCGCGTTCCTGGCTATTCGCCGGAGCGGTGTCCAGCCAGGCGGCGAGGGCGGGCAGGGCTTCCGGGATGCCGGTGTCATCATGGATCGCCCACGCGGCTTCGGCGGCAATGGCCGGATCGCTATCCGTCAGGAAACCGGCGGTGGCCGGACTGGCGAGACGGCCCAAGGCCAGACAAACGGCGAGGCGCACTTCCGGTTCGGAGTGTTGGGCCAGGGGTGTCAGCATTTCCGGGGTGGCCGCGCCGGTGAGACCCGTGACCACGGCATGGCGCAGGATGGGATCCTCACGGGAAAGGCCTTCCGCCATCCTGAGGAGCGCCGGCATGGCCCCGGGGGTGCGTTGGCGGCCCACGGCGAGCGCGGCCTGCATCCGGACCCGGGGCAAAATGTCTGACAGCAGCTTGAGGAGTGGTCCCGTCAGCACCGGGGAGGCGGCGGTTTCGGAAATGACTTTGGCGGC
>JAYUWQ010000765.1:0-8454 GCA_043753485.1 bacterium | reverse complement strand
CGCGAACCTGCAGTTCCCGGACCGTGACTACCAGGCGAACGACGACGGCGGCCAATGGCGGCGCGGGGTTTACATGCATTGGCAGCGCACCTTCCTGCATCCCATGCTGGCGAATTTCGATGCCCCCATGCGGGATGAATGCGCCGCCGCCCGCATGGTGTCGAATACTCCCCAGCAGGCCCTCACTTTGCTCAACGATCCCACCTTCGCGGAAGCCGCCCGGGTCCTGGCCCAGCGTCTCCTGACCAGCCCTGCCCCGGACGATACCGCCCGCCTCCGGCACGCTTGGCAACTGGCCCTCGCCCGCCCGCCCTACCCGGCGGAGTTGGATTCCATCCTGACTTATCTCAAAACACAGCGCGATACCTTCACCAAAACCCCGGAAGACGCCGCCCGTGTGATCAAGGTCGGCTCCGCGCCCGGGGCCCCCGGTGTCGCCCCTGTCGAACTGGCCGCGTGGACCGCCACCTGCCGCGTCATCCTGAACCTCCACGAAACCATCACGCGTTTCTAATGCCTTTCTGCACTCCCATGAAGACGCTTCCTGACTTCAACACCTTTGCCCGCAGCGTCAATCGCCGCGCCTTCCTCACTCAATCCGCCTACGGTCTCGGCGGGCTGGCCCTGGCTTCGCTGATGGGTCAGGCCGCGGCGGCCACCGATGCGCCGCGCGGGGCGTTGCAGACGCTCCACTACGCGCCGAAGGCCAAACGCGTGATCCATCTCTGCATGGCGGGCGGCCCTTCCCATCTGGAGACCTTTGACTGGAAACCCGAACTGCGCCGCCTGCACGACCAGCCATTCCCGGAGTCGTTCACCAAAGGCCAGCAACTCGCCCAGCTCCAGGGCGCGACCCTCAAAGCCCGCGGGCCCTTTGTGGACTTCCAAAAGCACGGGAAAACCGGCCTCGAAATTTCCAGCCTTTTCCCGCATCTCGCCGGTCTCGCGGATGAGTTATGCGTGATCCGCTCCATGCAGACCGAGCAGATCAACCACGACACCGCCCACGCCTTCATGAATACCGGGTCCATCATCAAGGGCCGCCCCAGCATGGGCTCGTGGCTGCTTTATGGACTGGGCGCGGAGACGGAGGATCTGCCCGGATTTGTGGTGCTGGTTTCGCAGGGGAAAAGCGGTGCCCAGCCCGTCTCCGCCCGCCAGTGGTCGAGCGGGGTGCTGCCCAGTAAATTTCAAGGCATCCAATTCCAATCCAAGGGCGACCCCGTGCACTATCTTGGCAGTCCTGACGGATTTTGCCAGAGCACCCAGCGGCAGGTGGTGGAGGAAGTGAACCGCCTCAATGGCCTGCTCGCCGGGCGGCAGATTGACCCGGAGATCCAGACGCGCATCTCGCAATACGAGATGGCCTTCCGCATGCAGTCCTCCGTGCCGGAACTCACCGACATGAGTCAGGAACCGGCCAGCATCCTGGAACAATACGGCATCAAACAGCCCGGCGATGGCAGCTTCGCTTCCAATTGCCTCCAAGCCCGCCGCATGGCCGAACGCGGGGTCCGAATGATCCAGCTCTATCACCGGGCCTGGGACCACCATGGCGGCATCGAGGACGGCATGCGGGACGCCGCAGCCGCCACCGACAAAGCCAGCGCCGCCCTCCTCAGCGACCTCAAACAACGCGGCATGCTCGACGATACCCTCGTCCTCTGGGGCGGCGAATTCGGCCGCACTCCCATGGGCCAGGGCACGGGACGCGACCACCACATCCTCGCGTTCAGTGTCGCCATGGCCGGCGGCGGCGTGAAGCCTGGCACCTATGGCAGCACCGATGAACTGGGCTACCGGGCCATCGACAATATCGTGAATGTGCACGACCTCCACGCCACCATGCTCAAGCTCCTCGGCATCGACCACAAACGCCTCAATGTGAAGTTCCAAGGGCTCGACGTCCGCCTCACCGGCGTCGCGGGCAATCCCGTGGATGCCATCATCGCTTGAGGAACCCCACCACTCCCTCTTCCGCCCAGCCATGAAATCCATCCTTCTTCTCCTGACTTCCCTGCTGCCCGTGCCCCCTGTTAAAGCTGAGGTCCCCTCCCCCGGATTGCTGAAATCCAAATTCATTTACGAAACCGCCCCCTTCCCTTCCTGCCACGCCTCGACCTTGGTGGAGCCCGCCGGCGGGGGCCTCGTCGCCGCTTGGTTCGGAGGCACCGCCGAGAAAAACCCTGACGTGGGCATCTGGGTGGCGCGCCTCGATCACGGGAAATGGACCCCACCGGTCGAAGTCGCCACTGGAGTCCAAACCAACGGCAAACGGCTGCCCTGCTGGAATCCGGTGCTGTTCCAGCCGAAGACCGGACCGTTGCTGCTGTTCTACAAGGTTGGCCCCAACCCGGACACCTGGTGGGGAATGTTGCGCCAGTCGGACGACGCCGGGAAAACCTGGAGCGACGCCCGACGGCTGCCCGACGGCATCCTTGGCCCCATCAAAAACAAACCGGTGCAGTTAGCCAATGGCGACATCCTTTCCCCCACCAGTTCGGAGCACGACGGTTGGCGCGTGCATTTCGAGCGGAGCGGTGACGGAGGGAAAACCTGGCAGGCGACGGCTCCCGTCAATGATGGCAAAACGACCGGCGCCATCCAGCCCAGCCTCCTTTTTCCGGGGGGCGGTCAACTCCTCGCCATGGGCCGCACCGAACAGGGAAAAATATTTCAAATCACTTCGCCGGACGCCGGCCAGACCTGGGAACCCATGACGTTGTCGGATTTGCCAAACCCCAATTCCGGCACCGATGCCGTGACCCTGCGGGACGGGCGCCACCTGATCATTTACAACCACACCGCCAAGGGACGCAGCCCGCTGAATCTGGCCGTCAGTCAGGATGGCCGGACGTGGCAGGCCGCCCTCGTGCTCGAAGAGGAGCCCCGGGCCGAGTTCAGTTACCCCGCCATCATCCAGACCAGCGATGGCTTGGTGCATATTTCCTACACCTGGAAGCGCCAGAAAGTGAAACATGCCGTGATTGATGCCGCCAAGCTCACCCTGAAGCCGATCGTGGACGGCCAATGGCCCCGGTAAGAACGAAAGTAGAATTGAAGACGGGATGAGGGGTGCCCCAAGCCCCGCCTGGAGGTGGGAACGGGGGCGTGCCCGGCCCGTGGGAGGCGGAATCTTTATTGATTCGGTTACCTAAAGAGGCTCCCCGGCGATCCACCGGGATGTTTTCAATGAGGTAAAATCCCAGTGAAATCGGAATCCCAAGCCGAAAATTTACCATGAAAAGCCTTAGGGCGTCTGCAATTGAATATAAACTTGCATAATTTCCATAATCACAGTAATTTAAGGAAATGTTTAATCAGATCTCAGCCGGCGTTTCCGCCCCGCTCTGCCGTCTCCTCAGATGGTTCGTTTTGGCCACAGTCCTTGCCACCTTCATCCCTCATGGTCTTGCCCTCCCTGACACCGGGAATTCGTCTGTAACCATGGCGTGGGATGCCAACCCCGAGCCCGATGTGATCGGATACCGCCTGTATTATGGCACAGTCCCCGGGACCTATCCGAATATCCTTGATGCCGGAGGCTCCACCACCCTGACCATTGCCCCGATCGCGCCCGGAACGTATTACATGATCGTAACCGCCTACAATACTGCGGGCCTCGAAAGTTTGCCCTCGGGCGAACTGCAGGTTGTGATCGACAGCGCCGCGGACACCCAAAGCCCCGTGATTTCCGATCTCCCCGGCGGAATCGTCACCGTGCCGGATTCCCCGGGCGGCACCTCGGCCGTGGTTTCATGGGGCCCGCCCCAGGCGACCGACAATGTGGGCATCGCTTCCCTCACCAGCACCCATCAATCCGGCGATCGTTTCCCGGCCGGCACCACCACCGTCGTTTACACCGCCCGGGATGCCGCCGGAAACCAGTCCACCGCCAGCTTCACCGTGACCATTGGCGGAGTAAGCCTCTGGCAGCGGCAAGCCTTTGGAGCCAGCGCCAGCGATCCTCTCGTGGCCGGCGACCAGGTCAACGCGGATGGCGACCGCTGGGGGAATCTGGGCGAATATGCCCTCGGACTGCAGGCCTCGGTCAGCGATGGCGCGAATGCGTTTGCCCAAAGTCTCGAAGGGAATCAGGCGGTGCTCCATCTCTTCCACAACCCTTACCTGCCCGACGTGGTCCTGCAGGTGGAGTGTTCCGAGAATCTGGCCAACGGCTGGTATCCGGTAGCCACCCGTCAACCTGGCAGGGAATGGACCGCCGCCTCGCCCGGGTTGGAAATCGCCACGGGCCGCACGGGGAATCTTCAGGAAGTCACCCTCCGGGATGCGGTGGCGGACAAACCCACCGCCTTCTACCGCCTCGTCATCCAGCGGCCGGAAATACAGTGACCGGCGGGGATGGACGGCCTCTCCCAGGGCGGCGCCTGCCATGGTCAGGAATGATCCCAAGGAAAGCTGTAAACGGGAGGATGAACGACCCAGGCCAGCCGGAGGTTGGATCAGTGGCTGATGCTACCCGCGGCCGTCGGGGCGGAAAGTTTATTTGTTAAACCCTTTCCGTCTAAAATCAGGCAGATTGGATCCAGGAAGGGATCATAGCCATTAGCCGGTGGTTGAGCGGAGCGACACCACCGGATTCGACGGAATAGAAACCTCTCACCCTGAAGGGGTGACAGAATGCGGACAGAAAAAACGAGCCATGCCCTCTGGCATCCCTGCCGGGATGCGTGGATTTTGTGGGGGGATGTTCCGGGGATGTCGCTGCGCTCAATCCCCGGCTAATGTCTGATATCCCTCCGGGATGGTGCTGGCATGGTGCATTTTCCCATCCAAGCCTCAGCGCCGCGGCAACCGCCCTTGGGGTTGGGGCGACATCTTCCGAAAAGCACGCTGCCGAGGCGCAGGGTTAGCCGGATCAACCGGCCACCGCCGATCGGGTTCCACCCGTTTTCCAAAGCCTACTTGGCCTTGCCCGGATTCTTTTTAACCGGCTGCACCCGGAAACCGAGGCGGATCAATTCGTCTTCGATGGAACCGGCCGGTTCCGTCGGATTCCATGACGTTTCCGCCGGCGTGGTGGCATCCGGCCCGGTCGCTGGGGCCGGCGCCGGAGGAACCGGCAGCGGCTCGGCGATCTGACGGCGATGCTCCGCGGCCTGGATTTCCAACTCCTTCAAGCGGCTTTCCTTTTCCGACAGTTTCCGGTCGAGCTCCTGCTGCTGCAACGTGGCGGCGGCTTCCGCTTCTCCAATGGCCTGATTCAACTGCGACAAGCGCGCCCCGGCCTCCGCTATCTGTTGCCAGGTGCCGGACAGTTCCTGGCAGGCGGTCTCCAGCCGGGCATGGGAGGTTTGCAGGGCGGCGTGGCGGGTCTCCAGTTGCCTGACCTCCTCCAGCACCGCGGCTTTCCGGGCTTCCACGGTTTGGAAAGCTTCCTGCTCTTTGGCCCTGATGGCAAGTTCGTGCTGCACCGCGGCCAGTTGTGGTTTGGCCTGGGCGATTTTAAGATCAAAATTGCGCAGTTCCTCATGCCGGGCCTGCCACTGGGCGGTGACCGCCCGCAGTTGTTCCTGGGCGGCCGCAAGTTCCCGGCCTTGCGTCAGGGCAGCCTGATCGAGGGCTTTCAAATCGGCCTGTTTTTCCAGCATTTCCCGGACCAGTGCCTCGTGGGCGAGGCGCGTTTTGTCGAAGGCCGCCACCACGGCGGCAGGATCCTGGCCCATGGCTCCCAGCGTTTTCCCCAGTTCCTTCAGTTCTGTCCGCCGGGTCTCCAGTTCCCGGGTCAAGCGGACCATTTCGGTCCGGGCCGTTTCCAATTGGCCGCTGAGCGCCTCCCGTTCGGCCTGCTGGTCCCGGAGGGCCGCCACCGTCTGGTCCCTTTCCGCCAGACCCGCCGCCAGGCTCCGGCGCAGCGCCTGCGCCTCAAGCTCCAGCTTCCCGAGCGCCTCCGCGGCTGACCCCAACTCCTGCTGCCTCGATTCCAATAATTCCCCGGCCTGTTGGGCCTCTCCCCGCAAGGCTTCCAGTTGGCGGGCCGCCTCTTTCACCAAAGCCTGCTGCTGCCCGAGCTGTTTTTCCGCCGTCACCAAAGCCTGTCGGGTGGATTCCAGTTCCGCCGCAGTTTGTCCCTGCCCCGTCTGCGCGGCTGCTGCCCGGGCCTCGCTGGCTGCTGCTTGGTCCCGGAGCTCCGCCATCGCCGATTCCATCGTTTTTTGGGTCTCCCGCTGGACGGTGACCATTTTCTGCAAGGCTGCCAGATCAGCCCGGCCCTGAGTAAGTTCCGTGCTGACTGTCTGTTCATCCAGCCGGGCTTTGGTCAGACGGGTTTCCAGCCCCCGCAGTTCTTCCTTGGCGGCCTTGGCCGCGGCCCCGAGCCTGGTGCGCCCGGCCTGAGCCGCCTGCAATAAATCCTGTTCCTCCGACAGCGCCTTCGCCTCCTTGTCCAAATGCATCACTTCCTCCCGCCGGGCCGCCACCTTCCGGGCCATCGTGTCCTGCGCTTCGCGCTGTTGTTCCGCCTGTCCGGCGATGGTCAGACAATCGCGCCGGGCTGCTTCCAGATTGATTTGGATTTCCTGGTGTTTCGCAGCGTATTCGACCCACTCCGCCCGCAGCTTCTGCAAGGCCTCCCGTTCGCGCTCCTGGGTCTCCTTGAGCTGCCGGATCCCGGATTCCAGTTCGGCCTGGATTTCCCGGCCGGAACGCAGCACCCCATCCTGGGCAAAAGCAGCGTCCCTCACCTTGGCCTGTTCCCGGTGCGCCTCCGCGATGGCTTCCAGCAGCGTATCCCGTTCCGTCCGCACTTCCTTCAATTGCGCCTCCCCCACCCGGAGTTCGTTGCGCCGTTTTTTGGCCTCCCCCTTCAGTTGCTCCAATTCATCGCGCTGCTCCGCCAGCAGGGAAGCCTCCGCCACCGGGGTGCCGGTCCGTCCCCCATGGCCACTGCCATTGTAAGTCACTGACGCCTTGACCTCCGGGGCCGCCTGGCTGGCGGGGGCCGCCGTATGATGGGCCGCCCGCAATTCCGCCACTTCCGCCACCGCCGCCGGCGTCTGTTCGAAACGCGCCAGCAGGGCGGGCCCCAGTTGGATCATATCCCCATGGCACAGCCGCTGGGTTTCAATGCGGCTGCCATTGATCCGGGTCCCGTTGTGGGACTGCAAGTCTGTGATTTCATAGGCATCCGTGCCTTTGACCCGGTTGAATCGGGCGTGGTATCCTGAAATATAGCTGCTGGAGATCACGATCCGGTTGTCAGGGTTCCGGCCCAGCGTGACCACGTCATGCTGCAGTTCAACGACGACGGAAGCTCCGTCAGGAGGGTGAAGGGTCAGGGTTGCCATGGAGTCCTGGGGTAACCGCCACCCACTCGGGCGCCTCCATTGATGGAGGGGGCGATCATGGGGAATGATCGTGGTGGCATGAGTGGAGTTGCGGCCATTTTATAAAGTTTGATCGGGGCGGCGGGAGCAGGTTTGGAAATGAACGGGAGGATCCGTGGGCAGTCGGGCGCCTCTGGCCCTGTGATACTGTCTCAATTTTATCAATATAACCCTTTCCCGCGCGTTTTCACGGAAAATCTGTCCGAATTCATCGCAGCCCCCCAGCTCCGGCACCTTCGTTTCTTGGAAAGCGGCCTGACGGAAGCGGAAAACCCGTTGCGGGACTACCAATCAGGCGTAAAATACCTCCCTGCAGTCTGCCTTCACCGCAGGTCTTTTTTCCCATGCATTCCTATATGAGCAAGCAAAAAACACTGTTAATCGTTCTCACGGGAGCGATTGTAGCCGTCGGTGCTCTTTTCGCGGTCCGGGCGGCAGGCTCGAATCCGGATCGGATTCTCGCCCGCGCCGACAAATTCTTCCAGGAACAGGCTTTTGACAACGCCAGACTGGAGTATATCAAGGTCTTGCGGGTGGACAACAATAATGCCCGTGCGCTACGCCAACTGGGTCTCACATGGGCGGAAATGGGAGTTCCAGTTCAATCAGAAGCATATTTTACCAGTGCCAGTGCGCTGTATCCATCCGATCTTACCGTTAAGAAGGGCTTGGCCAAAGCGTTGTTCGCCACCAACCAATTTGCCAAAGCCCGGGTTCAGGCGGTGGAGATTCTGGGGATCGATCCAACAGATGGTGAGACCTTGCTCATGATGGCCAAAACGAGCTCCACCGAAGAGGATCTCGCGGAATTAAGTGCCCGCGTCACGAGCCTTGACTCCGAGAAGAACGCTTCATTCCATCTTGTTTCGGCTGTCATTGCCAGCAAGAAAGGCGACAAAAATGCCACCAAGGCATCCCTCGATAAGGCTTTGGCCCTTAGTCCGGACTCAGACACCGTTCACTCCGCCTTGGCGGCCTATTACGAGGAGGTCCGGGACCGGGCCGGCTTGCTGTCCTCTTTGAAACGTGCTTCCGGATTCGTGGAATCCCGCACTAACACTTCGTCCAGCATGGTTAATGCTCCCTTGGGGTTTTTGGCTTGAAGGGT
>JAYUWQ010000764.1:0-3273 GCA_043753485.1 bacterium | reverse complement strand
CGATGTGGAGGGGATCTCCACTTGCGTTATTTCGCGGGACACCGCGCCCCGCACCGGAATCTCGACCGAGCCTAAAACGAGCTCAACAGAACACAGGTCTGAAAAGTTAATCATGGATGCCTGATTACCTCATTTACAGACCACCATATTTTTCTGGATTTTCCAGAAAGAATGGATTATGAGTCAATAATTAAGAAAGGGTTACGATCCAATGCTTCCACTTAGGCCACCTGTCACGCTTCGCATCGTCACGGAAAAGATGTCCGGAAATAAAGGGATCACCGAATCTTTTTCCGAAAATTCCAGCCTTTTTGCAGAATCCTTTCCAAAACGTCATTACCGCATTGGTTCAGATCAAGCTGAGGCCTGTGTTTACTCTCCGTCCAGCACAAACCAGTCAAAACCTATAATACTATCATGAAACCATCCTTCATCGTCGCCGCCTTCCTGGCTCTCAGCCCCCCTCTCCTCAACGCCGCCTCGGACTACTTCCTCAAAATCGATGGCATCAAAGGAGAGTCCGCGGACGCCGGTCACCGGGATGAAATCGAGATCAACTCCTGGAGCTGGGGTGCTTCCAATCCCGTCCTCGCCGGCGGTGGCGGCGGCGGCACTGGCAAAGTCAGCATGCAGGACTTCCACTTTGTCTGCTCCCATGACAAATCATCGCCTCTCCTCATGCTTGCCTGCGCCCAGGGAGCCACGGGCACCCACATCCCAAAAGTCGTTCTAACCGTCCGGAAAACCAATCCGGCAGGCGCTCCGGAGGAATACCTCACTATCACCCTGGAGGAAGTCCTGGTTTCCTCCTTCTCCAGCTCGGCCCCGCCTCCCAACGGAGGCGCTCAGGCTCCTCCCACTCAATCGATTTCCCTCAACTTCACGAAAATCACCTTCGAGCACACTTCTAACGGGACCGTCACCAAAGCCGGCTGGGACGTCAAAGCCAACGTAAAAATCTAAAGCCCAGCCAGCCAGAACATTATGAAGCCTCCCAATCGTTTCGCCCTGCTCCGCCGGCTTCTGCCCGGCCGGTGGGTGCCGGTTTGCGCCGTGGCGCTCCTGGCCATGGCAGTCGAAGTCCGCGCCGAGGTCTACCTGAAAATGGACGGTATTCCCGGGGAAGTCGCCGACGGGCGTTTCGCCGGGTGGACCCAGCTCCGCAGCGCCACGGCCAGCCTCGTCGTTCCCGAAATCGTGCCCCCCGCCACCACGCCCGGGCCCACGGTATTCGGAATGGTGGTCAGCAAAGCCCCTGACCGTTCCACCCCGGAACTAACGGTGCGCTGCGCCAGTGCCCAGGTCATCCCCCGCGTCACCCTGGCCTTCATCGACGGCCAGACCGCCTACCTGCGCATCACCCTGCGCGACGTGCGGATCACTGAAGTCTCCCTGCAGGGAGGCGACAGCCAGGAGACTGAAAGCGTGAGCTTTACATATCAAAAAATCGAGTGGAGCACCACCGGCCGCGATGGAGACGGCAGCGGCCTCACCGCTGCCTTCGACATCCCGCTTCAGACCGGCGCCACCAAGCCCCGCCTGCCCTTCCGGGCCACCCTCGGGCCGGGTGCCGCCGGCAGCGATCTCCACCTCACCTGCCCCGTGGAAGCCGGGCACACCTACCGGGTGCGCAGCAATGCCACCCTGACAGGTCCGTGGCAGACCGTTAGCGAGTTCACCCCCACCGCCGACGGCACCGTGGATCAGGTCATCCGGCTCAGCGGCAGCGCGCTCTTCCTGCGCGTCGAAGAAGTCGAATAACCGCTTTACCCCCACCCAACGCAACACCGGCTCCGGGCCGGTGTTGCGTTTTGCTATTTACTCAACTCCTTCAGCAGCGCCTCCACGTATTGCGGCCCAGTCCGGTCCGGCGCGGGAGCGGGATTTTCCGCCACATAATCCAAAGCTTCGATCAACGGCATCCATTCCAGACCGCCATCCGCCGAGGTGCTGCGCGAAAACACCGCCCACACCCGGCTCGGCACCGGGATTTGTTTCACCTGACCCGCCCCCAGAGCACCACAAGCTGCGGGGGGTGAGGTCACCAGATATTCCCGGCAAACCAACGGCCGGTCCGGATGGATGGAGCAGCTTTCCTCCTCCAAAAATGGACACGGTATCCCCAGTCCAAAATAACTGATCCCGAAAACCCGGTAGGCCGCCTGGTCACCGTCCGCCGGACCGTGCGGAGGCAGCTCCGAGGCCGCCACGGCTTCACGCGCCGATCTGAACCGCGCGCGCACTTCGTAAGCTTGCGCTGCCGGCATGGCGTCCACCAGGGTGGCGAGGTGACGGGCCTCCGGTGGAGAAATCGGCACCATCTGCCGGCAGCACGCGCCACAACCTTTGGCACAGGAAATCCGGTGCCCTGCCCGCTCCACCCGGCCGACCGCTACATCCGTTAATTGGTTGGCGAACCGTTGGGCATCGGGCAGCAGAGCTTCCGGCAAACAGGGGCCCTTGGGCACCGTGAAAGAGATCTTCATGGGCTGACCGTTGATCTTCAACTGACCACTCCCGGTAATCGTTTCCTGCATGCCGCCAGCCTGTTCCACCGGGCCACGGGATGTCAATAAAAAGCCTGACCGGAGTTCCCCCCGGGAAAAAGCACTACGCTTTTCTCAGCAAAGGCATCAGCCACTCCCAAACGCCAGCCGGCCCCAGATTTTCCAGAGTCCCCTGCTCTGCGCGCAGCACTTGAACATCATCTCCCAACGGCGCCCAGACGGCGGGATCCGTCGGGCCAAAGAGCAGACGGCAGGGCACCCCGCAGACCGCCGCGAGATGACTGATTCCACTATCATGACCGAAGAATCCGCCGCATTCCCGCAGACGCTTGGCCAACACGGAAAACTCCCATCCATGCAGTGACTCCCAAGGCAGGCTGCTGGAATCAAGTGCCGCCGTGATGGCCGGCAGGCGATCGCTTTCCGCCTCACCGGTAATGACCAGCCAGCGGGTGTCCGGTTGGACGCGCTGCACCTGCTGCAGCACGGTCAGCCAACGCTCCAGTGGCCAATTTTTGCGTGGACTTCCGCTGCCGGGATGGAAGGCAACCAGGTTGCCCTGCACCGCAGGCAGAGCGCTGTGACGGGCAAACAGATCGAGGTGGCCATCGCTCCTGACTCCCGTGAATTCGACGACTGAGGCCAGTTGCCGCGCGGCAGGCGCCGGGCCCGCACAGCGCCAATCTCCCTGAAGGAACCGCTTCACCCCGCAGGCCAGGATTTGTTGTTGAAAGACCCCATCCTGATCCGGCAGCCACGAGATCAC
>JAYUWQ010000763.1:0-8464 GCA_043753485.1 bacterium | reverse complement strand
CACGAAGTACTCCGGCACGGCTGAAGCCCAATGAGGCCGCGCCACGAAGTGCGCCTCCCTCCCCTCACGCTCCTTGATATGAATCCCACCTAACCTTCATCCATCACCCGCCCGGCCTCAAAGCCCCGGCATCCTTCCTGATCAGGGGGATGCCCGGGGCTTTTTGCGTTGGGCCCGGAACCGGCCGGCGGGGCTGGCGTGGGGTGGCGCCCGGCGGCTCCGTTGGAGGCTTGACAGCTGTTAGCCGGGGGGTGAGCATGCGGCGCCCCGGCTGGGAATGGTTTCCCGCCGGAATGGCGGCTTTATCTCATGGTGACGGTCAGCAATACCCTTTGTTATGCGGCGGCGGTGGTGGCGGTGCTGCTGGGCCTCGCAGCGGTGGTGCGCAAACGGGCTTCCCTCGCGAGCTGGAGTTTCGGCTTCGGGATGGTGGTGCTGGCGGTGGAGACGGTGCTGGGCGGGTTGAGCTTGTCCGCCGGGGAGCCCAAGGGGGGAATGACCGGATGGCATAGCGCCAGCCTGATCGCTTCGGCGCTGGTGCCCGGGTGCTGGCTGGCGTTCAGCCTGACGTTTTGCCGCGGCAACGCCCGGGACTTTCTGCACCGCTGGCGCGGGGCCCTAATCCTGGCTTTTTTGCTTCCGGTGGGAATCGTAATCGGTTTCAAGGCGCACTTGGTGCGGCTGGTGGAGGGGCCGGAGGCGGGGGATGCTCTGCTGGGAAACGGACTGGCGGCCAAGGCCCTGACGATCCTCGGGATTGTGGCCGCCATTCTGATCCTGACCAACGTGGAAAAGACCTTCCGGGCGGCGGTGGGGACCACCCGCTGGCGGGTCAAATACATGGTGCTGGGAATCGGGGTGCTGTTCGGCACCCGGATCTATACCTTGAGCCAGGCGCTGTTGTTCCCGATCCACAATCCCGCCATGACGGTGGTGGATGCGGGGGCCCTGCTGATCGGGTCCAGTCTGATGGCGGTCGGTTACAGCCGCCGGGGACTGGCAGATCTGGAAGTCTATCCTTCGCGGGCCGTGCTGCAGCAGTCGGTCACGGTGATGATCGCCGGTGCCTATCTGTTTCTGATCGGGATTTTTGCGGAATTGGTGGCCTTTCTGGGTGGTCCCAATGCGTTCCCCGCCCAGGCTTTTATTGTCTTGCTGGGCATTGCCGGGTTGTCCGCCTTGCTGCTCTCGGACCGATTCCGTTTGGAAATGCAACGATTCGTGACCCGGCACTTCAAGCGGCCGGAACACGATTTCCGCAAGGTCTGGTCCAAGTTTTCCCAAGGCCTTTCGGGAGTGACGGGGGTGGATGCCTTGTGCAGCAGGGCGTCCCGCCTGATTTCGGAAACGTTCGATGTGCTCTCGGTGACCACCCTGTTGCTGGACCGGCATAGCGAACAATTGATGGTGGCCACCTCCACTTCGCGGACCGGGGAGACCCCCATGGTTCCGGATCTGGATGCGCCGGCCAGTGCCTTGGTGGCGGAGGGAATGCGGGGGATCCCGCACCCCTTGGATCTGGATGAATCCGGCGCTCCCTGGGCGGAAACGCTCCGGGCGATGACCCCAACCCAGTTCGACCACGGCGGGAACCGCATCGCGGTCCGCCTGATGGCAGGTGACCAGTGGCTGGGGCTCATCGTCCTCGCGGACCGGGTCAACGGCATTCCCTACACCCAGGAGGAGTTGGATTTGCTGGAATGCATTGCGGAGGAACTCGGGGCCCGGCTGCTGAACCAGAATCTGGGGGATGAACTGATCCAGTCGCGCGAGATGGAAGCGTTTCAGGCGATGTCGGCCTTTTTTGTGCATGACATGAAAAATGCGGCCTCCAGCCTGAACCTTACTCTGCAGAATCTGCCGAAGCATTATGACAATCCCGAATTCCGGGAGGATGCCCTGCGGGGACTCGCCAAAACCGCCGACCGGATCTGTCAGTTGACCGACCGGCTGGGGGCCCTGCGGCGGAATCTGGATCCCACTCTGGTGGAAAGTGATTTGAATCAGATCGTGGAAGCGGCCCTGTCAGAACTGGGGAAACCGGCTCCGTCCGGGGTGGAGGTCGTCAAGGAACTGACCTCCCTGCCGAAAGTCAGGGTGGACCCCGAGCAGATGCGGAGTGTGGTGACCAATCTGGTGTTGAATGCCCGGGAAGCCCTCGGAGCCGGGGGAAAGGTGCAGGTCAGGACCCGGCAGGTGGGCGACCGGGTGCAATTGTCGGTGGAGGACAATGGCTGCGGCATGACGGCGGCCTTTATCAAGACCTCCCTGTTCCGTCCGTTTCACAGTACCAAAAAACAGGGCCTCGGGATCGGGATGTTCCAATCACGGATGATCATCGAGGCCCATCGCGGCACCCTTCAGGTGGAAAGCGAGCCCTCCCAGGGCACCATTTTCCGGATCCATCTGCCGGTGGCGGGGTAGGGGGGGCGGGAGGGTTGATGGTTGGTGGTTGATGGTTGATAGTGGGAAGGCATTCGTGTTGGAAAAGATCCCGGAGGGATCATAGCCATTAGCCGGGGATTGAGCGCCGCGACATCCCCGGAACATTCCCCAACGAAATCCACGCATCCCGGCAGGGATGCCAGCACCTCCCCCGCATCACCATGCCGGAGATCCCTCCGGGATCGCGGAGACTTCCGCCAAAGCTTGAGCAAGCTTCCAGTAATCCAAAATCCCGCCCGGTTTGCCCCCCCGCGCCGTAGGTGCGCAATCTTTATAGCAACGCACCACCTGGGGATATTGAGCTCCGTAGGAGCGTAATCGTCCCGGAAGATGCCGCGCCTACGGGGCTGGGGTGTCTGGTCGGGACGCCCATGCTATAAAGATTGCGCCCCCAACGGGGCGGACCAAGAATCGTTCCAGCCGCCGGGCCGCGTGGACCATTCCTCATCCTATTTTCATCCATCCATCCGTGATGATCCGTGGGATCCGTGCGACCCGCCTGGGGCAGAGTCAGGCCACGGACGATGCTCCCGCCCGTCATTTTCCAAGGTTTGAACCCTCGGGGAGTCGGATTCATCAGGACATCCGAAGCACATTGAGACGGATATAGTTGACATTTCTTATTAAACGTCGTAATTTTCATAATAAATGAAATTACCATCAATTGGACTGGCATTAAAAATGGCGCTGCCGTTCCTTTTCTGGGCGGTGAATGCCTCGGCGGCCCTGCAGTCGGCCCCGATGGGCTTTTACTCGGTGGAAATGAAAAAAGGCGATCAGGCGGTCGGGGTTTCGCTGGTCAACCCTGCTTTGTTCAGCGGCACCATCACGGCGGTTTCGGGAAACCGGGTGGTCACCTCGGCGCTTTCCCTGGACGCGGGAGGGCTGCTGACCGCCGGGAAGGCCTATTATGTGGAACTGGTCTCCGGGCCGGCCGGCCCGGCCGATCCTCTGGTAGGACACCGCCTCGAAGTGGATGTGACCGCCACCCTCGCGGCCACCACCCCGGACGGGGAAATCGTGGTGACTCCCACTTCCAAGCGGTCCACCACGGCCAGTTTGGCCGGGATGGCCGGTTACCAGTTGGAAATGCGGGAGCATCTGACGCTGAATCAGGTCTTTCCCAAAGGACAACTGCATGGCAGCACCAGCTTTTCCGACGCCGATCAGGTGCAGTTTTTCGATGGGAATGGCTTTGAGATTTGTTATGTCTATGGCCGGGATGGTCAGGCGCAATGGACCGCCCTCAAGGGGTTCGCCAGCCAGGACGGGCGGGTGATTGTGCCGGGGGAAGGATTGATCTTCAAACGCAGCAATAAAAGCCCCGGCCCGGTTACGCTGCGCATCAGCGGGGTGGCGCGCACCACCACCTTTGTGCAGCCCCTCGTGGCGGGATACAATTATGTGTCCAGCGGCTTTCCGGTGGATGGCTCGTTTGCGGGCCGGCAGGCTTGGCCGACCACCTTCCAGAACGGTGACCGGGTCAAGATTTACCAGTCCAGCGGGTTTGTGACCTACCGGCTCTACAGCCAGGGCACTGCGCCGTCCGCCAACCTGTGGGCGACCCTGGGGGACTCCAGCTACACCTCCATGAATGACCGTCCCTTGTTCGGCCACCGCAGCGCGGCCTTCCTCCAGCTGAAAACGGCGGCGGCCGGTTACCGCTACGCGCCCCCCTTCCAACCCTGATCCGGTTCCGCCCTTTTTCCCCTGACTGTTATGAAAACACCTGCCTTGTTCCGCCCGCTCTCCGGGGCGCTCCTGCTGATGGGAATCCTCGCCGCTCCGGCCTGGGCCGACCGCACCATCAACTACGGGAGCACCCTCGAAGCCGTCAATGTCACCAGCGACGGCGCGCCCCTCGATGACAGCTTCATCTTTGAGCTGGGGACCTTCACCGGGAATTTTCTCCCCACCCTGTCCAACACCGCCGAATGGCTGGCCCATTGGGTGCCGGCTCCCAATTCCAGCATCAGTCCCTATTCCGGGGCCACGACTTATTACTCCACCGAGCCGGTGCTGGGAAGTCCCGCCAATGCTTTTCAGGGATTTGTGGCCCTCAACACCAACGACAATGCCTTTGCCCCGGGATTGCAGGGCTACTTCTGGGGATTCGATGAACGGGAAAGTGTCGCAGCCGCCGAATGGGTGCTGTTGTCGAACACGGCGTGGGTCATCCCGACTGTCATGCCGGGGGAGATAGAGTTTTCCGATCTGAACTGGCTGACCAGCGATGCCGGCACCTATTCGATCACCGGGAGCGTGAACCCGTTCTTTGATCCCGATGCCCCCATTGCGGAACAACCGGCGCACCTCGTGTCCTCGCTGGTCGCCATCCCGGAACCAAAAGGCCTGCTGTTCATCCTGCCCTTCGCGCTGCTGCTGGGCCGCCGCCGCACTCCTTCCTGCCTGACCCTCCCATGAAACGCGCCTTTCCTTTTCTGGTTCTTTTGCTCCTGATGCTGCCGGCAGTGCCGGTCCGGGCTGGGGCCACCATTGCCTTTGGCAGCAGTATTGGAGCACTCAATCTCACCAGCGGCGGAGTCGAACTCGACGGCCGGTTCGTTTTCGAAATCGGGTGTTTCCCCCCCGGTTTTGTCCCGACCGCGGCCAATACCACGGAATGGATCACGCAGTGGCACGCCTTTCCGGACGGAGTGGTCTCTTATCAAACCGGCGCGCTGGGCGCTCCCTTTCCAGCCGACCGGCAGCTCAACAGCTTTTCGGGCAGTGTCCGGGTCCGGGAAAATCCGGCGCCTTTCACCACCGGCGTTCCGGTTTATTTATGGGGCTTTGACCGACGGACCCTGTCGGGCAAGGGCGAGTGGATTCTGATGACCGCGCCCTCGTGGGTCTGTCCGGACGGGCAGGGGATCAATCCGGCGGTGAGTTATGCGGTGACCAATGCCAGCCGCGCCATCCTGGGCCGGATCAACCAGGACGGGATTGAGATGCAAACCTCGGCGGTGGCGCTTTCCGGGACCCCCGAAAGCCTCCCCAACTGGCGGGAGTGGAATTTTGGAGCGGCTGCCAACGAACCGGCGCAGGAGCAGACCGTCTGGGGCAACCTCGCCGATCCGGACCAGGATCGCCGCTCGAACCTGATCGAATATTTTCTCGGCAGCGACCCCCTCGCGCCGGATTCAGGCGATCCCTTGTCCGCCCCCCAACTGGATGCCGGCGGCCTCGTGCTGCACTACCGCCGCAGCACCCTGGCGCGCGATACCGAAGGCGGGGTCGAGTGGTCCGCTGATCTGAGGCAATGGACGCAGGCCGGACTGGAAGAAATGGTCATCAGCAGCGATGCCACCTCGGCCATGGTGGAAGCCCGCCTCGCATCACCTCCGGCAGGATCCGCCTTTTTCCGGCTGAAAGCCGTGGAATAACGGATTCACGATAGCGTTTCCGGGAGGAGGTGGTAAATTCGCGCGCCGAAGCCGGCCGCGGTTGTCTGCCTGCCGACCGCTGACCGCTGATTTCTTTCAATGACTCCTGCAATGACTCCGTCGCTCACCGCGGTTGATTCGCTCGCCCCACATGGCTCCCTCACCCCTCCGGGGCCAAGGTCCAAAACCGGTCCGACCCTCGTAGTTTGTGCCTCAAACGCCTCGCCGCCGGCGGCGTTTGTCCGGCCGCTGCCTGCTGACCGCTGATTTCTTCCCTCCTCCTCCGCTGCCTGTCTTTTTTCATGAAACCAACTTTGCTGATTGTCGACGATGATGAAGAAATCCGCACCCAGATGAAATGGGCGCTGATGGAAGAATATGCGGTGCTGGTGGCGGAGGACCGGGCCGGGGCCGTGGCCCAGTTCAAGGCCGGCGATCCCGATGTGACCCTGCTGGATCTGGGATTGCCCCCGCGGCCGAACGATCCCGAAGAGGGGCTGGCGGCGCTTTCCGAACTGCTCGCGCTGGATCCTGCCGCGAAAATCATCATTGTTTCCGGGCAGGGCGAGAAAGAGACGGCGCTGCGGGCGGTCGGGGCCGGGGCCTACGATTTCCTGTGCAAACCGGTCAACCCCGACGAACTCCGGATGGTGCTGCGGCGCTGTGTTTACCTGGCCGGGCTGGAAAACGAATACCGGGCCCTGCAGCAGCAACTGCGCCCGAAAGTCTTTGAAAACATGCTGGCCAGCAGTCCGGAAATGCATGCCGTTTTCGACATGATCCGCAAGGTGGCTGCTTCAGTGCCCCGGTCCTCGTGCTCGGCGAGAGTGGCACCGGCAAGGAGATGGTGGCCCAGGCGATCCACCGCCAGAGCAGCCGCAAGGATAAACCGTTTGTCGCCATCAACTGCAGCGCCATCCCGGAGAACCTGATCGAGAGCGAACTCTTCGGTCACGAAAAGGGCTCGTTCACCGGCGCGGACAAACAACGCAAAGGCCTGATCGAGGGAGCTGCGGATGGCACCCTGTTCCTCGATGAAATCGGCGACCTGCCGGCTTCGGTCCAGGTGAAACTGCTGCGTTTCCTCCAGGACAAGCGCCTGCAGCGGGTGGGGGGACGGGAGGATTTCCAGATCGATACCCGGATCGTGGCCGCCACCAATGCTGACTTGAAACAGAGCATCACCGAAGGGCGCTTCCGGGAAGACCTGTTCTTCCGGCTGGCGGTGGTGGTGCTGAATCTGCCCCCGTTGCGGAAGCGTGGGATCGATGTCACTACCCTTGCCCAGGAATTCCTGATCCGATTTGCCGCCGAAAATGGCCGGAAAGATCTCGTTTTTGCCCCGACTACTCTGAATGCCATCACCCAGCATGGCTGGCCCGGCAACGTCCGGGAACTGCAGAACCGGGTGCAACGGGCCGTGATCATGGCCGACGGCAACAAAATCCAAGTGGGGGACATGGAGCTGAGTGAGGCTTCATCCCTCCCGCTCACACTGAAGGAAGCCCGGGAAGCCCTCGAGCGGGACATGCTCGAACGGGCCCTGAAAAATCACGGGGGTAAGGTCACCGGCGCCGCCCGGGAGCTCGGGATCAGCCGCCCGACCTTCTACGAGCTGATGGAGAAGCTGGGCATCGCGAAGGAAAGTGGAGCGTAATTCCCCCGACGGCCGTCACGATCTGGTCGAAAAGGGGCAGTCAGGAGAGGCTGCAGAGGTAAGACGTCCAAAAGTTCATCTCCAATTCGGATGAGGAACGCGCCGGGAAAAGCTTTTTTCGAGCGGGGCGGGGCTTGGTGACGCAGAAAGTGCAGAGAACGAAGCGGGTGATTTTGGCCTCGACTCATTACGGAAATTTTGTGTCGGAAAACTTTACACAAAGTGACTTCATTACCATTAAGGCAGGTGAGTGACTGAAATTTTAAAATCAGGATAAAGTCCTAATTATCAATGGATTACAGTCTTGGAAATACCGATTCAAGAACCCAAAAAGCTGACTTGGCATGACCTATGCTTAAGTTTTAGTCAGTGTCGGATTGTCGGAATGACGACCGGCCGAGCCGGATCAACTCAACCAACAACAACAAATAAAATGAAACTTAGAAACTCAATCTTTCCCGTGGGGGCCGCTGCGGCGTTTGCTCTCGCTTTCGCAGCATTGCCGTCCGCCCAGGCTATCCCAACGATGAGAATCAGCGTTGACGGGGGCGCGGATTTCATCGTCACCGACGGGGTGGTCGGTAATGATGTTGCGAGTGGTGTACCCGGGATCGTGAACTTCAATGGTGCTTTTGGCTCGTGGACTTTTACGGTGAACACGGGTACAACAAAGCCAGCGAACGGTGGGGCTACCAACGCTGAAATGCACCTTGCTGTCACCGGCACTTCGACCAGTCAAGTTGCCACAACGCTGGACGTCCGATTCTCCGAGGATTTCTTCGGCCCGATCTCCGGGACCTTCAGGCAGGATGCTTCCTCCACCGTGGATGCCACTGCCGGCAGCGCTGGCAACGGTGCATCTCTCTCCTCAAGATACGATACTGCTAACGTTCTGTTTGGGGCGGGGACTGCAATAACTGCAACGCAGAATTTTGGACCTGGTGCTACCTCCTCCAATTTGTTTTCGGGTTTGGTA